>CALGAJ010000380.1 GCA_937951975.1 uncultured Desulfotignum sp. | reverse complement strand
CATAAGCGATCATTGAAAATAATAACATAGCACCCGGCCAATCCCACAGAAATCCACACTGTTAAGCAGTTTACTGGCTTTGGTTGCCGTATGGATCTTCATTATTCTGCCGTGCTTGGAAATGGGCAGGGAAAAAGAGGAGGATCATGAATAATTTTTTAAAATCCTGGTCAGAGGCAGCCTTCACAACGGCGGGTTTTTTCTGGATGGCCCTGTGGGCATTTGCTCTCGGGTATCTGATTTCAAGCATGATTCAAGTTCTGGTCACCCGGCGGCGGATGAAAGATACCATGGGGGAATCCGGGATAAGCAGTGTGGCTCTGGGCACTTTTTTCGGTTTTATTTCCAGTTCCTGCAGTTTTGCCGCACTGTCAACCACACGCGCCCTTTTCAAAAAAGGAGCCGGACTTGTGCCGGCACTGGCGTTTATGCTGTCCTCGACAAATTTGGTTATTGAACTTGGTATTGTGATCGCCCTCTTTCTTTCCTGGCAATTTGTTGCAGGTGAATATATCGGTGGTATTCTTTTAATCCTTTTTGCCTGGTTATTTGTCAGATTGACACGGCCCCACAAATTGATCAAGGGGGCGCGTGACAAACTGGCAGACGTTCAGGAAAATGATCCGGGTGAAACGCCGTCCAACTGGAAGAAAAAAATTTCATCCCTGGAGGGCTGGCAGCAGATCGGCATGAAATATGTCATGGAATGGCAGATGGTCTGGAAAGACGTTCTCATTGGTTTCACAATAGCCGGAATCATTTCAGCGTTTGTCCCGGATGCCTTCTTTGAGGCCCTTTTTGTGGGGTCAGGCAGTGGCAATGCACAGGATCCAGGATTTATCCAAATCTTTTTTCAGACCCTGGTGGGTCCCTTGGCAGCGTTCTTTACTTTTATCGGTTCAATGGGAAATATTCCCCTGGCTGCGCTACTTTTCGATCATGGGGTCAGTTTTGCGGGGGTGATGGCCTTTATCTTTTCCGATCTGGTAGTCTTTCCGGTACTGCGCATCAATGCAAAATATTACGGATGGCGGATGTCCTTATACATCATGGCCCTGTTGCTGACCTGCCTGGTGATCACCTCCCTGCTCTTGCATTACGGTTTTGCCATGCTTGACTTGCTGCCTGACAGTACCAGCAGCAAATTAATAACTGACAGGCAGATGTTCAAACTCAATTACGGGTTTGTTCTTAACCTGATTTTCCTGGCAGCCAGTGGTGGCTTGGGGTGGTTGTGGTGGCAGGGCCGTTCAGGTTCATCCCATGGTCACGACCATGAAGGTGACGATCCGTCACAAATGGAACGGATACTTCTTGGGTTATCCGTGCTTGCAGGTATCTGGCTACTTGGTGGGCTGATAATTAGAGCGTCTGGGTTTTATGGATAATTATCCGAGGCATAAGTTCTCTGAGGCTGAAAAAATTTATGATACCAATACAATCATAAACCTGATAATATCAGTTGTGTTTGAAAATTAAAAATGTTTGTGAATATGAATTACAGACAGGATTTAAACCAGCAAATGAATAAAACTCTTTCCAGAAATGAAATAATAAGTTTGATAAAGGCTGAAAAACCTTTTTTAAAGGAAAATTTTGGTGTCATTCATATTGGGATTTTTGGTTCTTATGCCAAAGATCGGCAAACGATTGATAGTGACATTGATTTTCTTGTTGAATTCGAAGAGCCTCATTTCGATTGGATAGCCGGTCTGAATATTTATCTGGAAAAAAATTTGACAGAAAAATTGAAATTATCAGAAAACGGGCTCTGAAAACAAGCAGGTTTTTTGAACGAATAGAGCAGGAAGTCATTTATGCATGATGGCATCATTTATGAAAACCTGCTCCTTATATCCGAATCCCCCTGGATATAATCAATAAAAGGTTTTCAAGTATCAATCATCCTGATGACCTTGTAATGGATGACCACGGGATCACTATTTTAGATTCAATTGCCATGCGGCTTCAAGTCGTTGGTGAATTGTTAAAAAAAATTGACAAAGAAAACAGTGCGTTTTTGAAAAAATATAAAGAGATCAATTGGGAAAATATTATGCGATTGCGTGATATTGTTTTTATTATTAGGGTACTGGTAAAGCACGGCACATAAATGACCTGGCCACTCCCGGAAAAAAGATCGGAATCTCATGAACGGAAATCACCGAAAGAACATCACCAAAGGCAGTCTTGTGGACGTGGTCCAGAAACCGGACCAGCGGACCGGAAACCTGACCCGGGGAAGGGTCAAAGATATCCTCACCAGATCCCCCTTTCACCCCCACGGCATCAAGGTCAGGCTTGAATCCGGCATTGTGGGGCGGGTAAAAACCATTCTGCCGGAAGCCCCATGAAGCTGTCCAGCAAAAACCGGCTCATGCCCATGCACCGGGAGCTGTTTCCGGATGACACCTTGTTTCACCGCATCGCCAGAGCGGTCTGCCGGGCCGGGGTCCTGCCCAGAAAAGAGCTGTATGAGGCATGGGAAACGGCCCGGCGTGTGCGGCGGCGGTTCAGAGGGGGGCGGGTGGTGGACCTGGCTTGCGGCCACGGGCTTTTAGCCCAGATCATGCTCATTCTGGACCCGACCTCGCCTTTGGCCCTGGCCGTGGACACCCATATCCCCAAAAGCGCGGCGACCCTGCTGTCGGCCATGTCCGAAACCTGGCCCTTTCTTGGAGAACGCTTAAGTTTTGAATCCCGGGACCTGGGGGAGATTGATCTTTTGCCAGGCGATGTGGTGGTCTCTGCCCATAGTTGCGGCGGCCTCACCGATATGATTCTGGCCCGGGCGGTTGGCGCCCGGGCCAGAGTGGCGGT
>CALGAJ010000379.1 GCA_937951975.1 uncultured Desulfotignum sp. | reverse complement strand
TGGTGATGCCCCTGACCGTGCCGGTGCATCCCGGTGACACCCTGGTGGTGTTCGGGGGTCTGGACTGGCTGGATGTGAATCTGCGCGGGGTGTTCCTGGCCGCCACTATTGCGGCCAAGGCCATGGCCGTGGCCCTGTTGATGGAACCGCTGCTGTCCACGGCCCCTTTGCCCGTGACGCTGCACGGGCTGTCCCGGCTCGGAGTGCCGGACATGGCCGGCCAGATGGTGCTGCTCAGTTACCGGTACCTGCATGTGTTCACCCACGAAGCCCGGCGCATGACCGCCGGCATGCAGGCCAGGGGATTTGCAAAGAAAACAGATATGGACACCCTGCGGGCCCTGGCCAATTTTCTGGGCATGCTGTTTGTCAGAAGTTTTGAAAGAACGGAACGGGTGTTTGATGCCATGCAGGCCAGGGGATACAAAGGCCGGTTCCCCGCTCCCTGTGATTTGCGGATTCAGTGGCAGGATATGCTGCAGGCAGGCATATGGGGGGCCGCCGGCATTGCTCTCGTGTTTTTTGATTGTCTGAAAGGGTAGAGGGACCGTCATGGCGGATATGCCGGCAGGCCGTTGCACAAACCATTTTTTTCAGGATACCCGGGGTGCGTGTCCGAAGGTACCTGGCGGACCGGTTCCGGTTTTCAGCGTGCAGAATCTTTGGTATGCCTACCCCGACGGTATCCAGGCCCTGTCCGGCATCGACCTGGAAATTCTGCCCGGGGACCGGGTGGCCCTGGTGGGGCCGAACGGGTCCGGCAAGACCACATTGATCAAGCTGCTCAGCGGGTTGCTGACGCCGGTGCAGGGAACCGTGTGTTTCAAGGGCAGGCCGTTGACCGGGGACCATCTGGACGACACCCGCCTCAGGATGGGGGTGCTGTTCCAGGATCCGGATGACCAGCTGTTTGGACACACGGTGATTGAGGATGTGGCATTCGGTCCCCGTAACCAGGGAAAATCCCGGGAAGCGGCGGCCCTGTGTGCCAAACAGGCCCTGCACCAGGTCAATCTGGAACATCTGGCTTACAAAGAGCCCCATAACCTGAGTTTCGGCCAGAAAAAGCGGGCCGCCCTGGCCGGCATCCTTGCCATGCAGCCCGAGGTCCTGATACTGGACGAGCCCACCACCAACCTGGATCCGGGACAGGAAGCCGTGTTCCTGGACCTGCTCAAAAGGTTTGACGGCACTTTGATCTGCATCTCCCACGACCTGATATTTCTCTACGAGCTGTGCGATAAAGCCGTGGTGCTGCACCAGGGCGCCATTCACCACCACCATACCCTGCGCGAACTGGTTTCCCGGCGGGATTCCCTGCGGGACCGCGGCCTGGATTTTTCCTTCCGTTTGACCATCCCGGCCAGTGGGGTGACTGATGCCAATGGGGCGCGGGTCCAGGAAGAGAATGGCACCGGCCCCGGACACGCCCCCTCATGTGAATGTGCCGAAGTCCGGGCGCCTCATTCCGCCCATCCGCCCCTGATCTGCATGGAACACTACGAATATGTGTACCCGGACGGCACCCCCGGGCTTCAGGATTTTTCCCTGGCAATCCATGAAGGGGAAAAAACGGCGGTGGTGGGGGAAAACGGGGCAGGGAAATCCACCCTGCTGGCCTGCCTGTGCGGGCTGCGCCAGGGCAGCGGCGACCTGTTTTTCAAGGGAAACCGCGTGACCCGGAAACAGCACAAAAATCTGTGGCGCCGGGCCGGGCTGGTGTTTCAGGATTGTGCGGACCAGTTGTTCTGCGCCAGCGTCAGGGAAGAGATGATGTTCGGTCTTCGCCGGCTGGGGCTTTCGCCGGATGAGTGCCGGGACCGGGCCGCAGACGCCCTGGCCCGGGTGGGGCTGTCCGGATTTGAAAACCGGGTGCCCCTGCACCTGTCCGGCGGGGAGCGCAAACGCCTGGCCCTGGGCTGTGTCCTTGCCATGGCCCCGGATCTCCTCATTCTGGATGAACCCACGGCCGGACTGGACCCCCGGGGAGAAGAACAGCTCATGGCCATTCTGGAAACCTTTGACAAGACGCTCCTGCTGGTGAGTCATGACCTGTTTTTCATTGAAAAACTGACCCGCCGCACCCTGGTGATGCACCAGGGCCGGGTTATCCGGGATCTGCCCACTCATGTTTTCATGCAGGATGACAAGCTGTGCCGTTTCAACGGCCTGTCGTTTTCCTATCGCCGGCATACGGCCACAGCCATCCGGCAGCTGCAGCATGAACACGAACACCGCCATCCCCATCTGCACATCCATGACCATCCCCACCGCCACGGACGGACCGTGCACGCCCATCCCCATGAGCACCTGCATGATCATCCCCACCGGTTTGTGCACACCCACCCCGGGGGTACAAAAACCCATGACCACGCCCACCGCCGGGTGCATGACCACGAGCATCCCGGCCACGAAGCCGAAACTCATGAGCATTCCCATGAGTGATGTTTGCTGAATGCATCAATCCGAAAAAAAATGGGATTGCCCATGCCGGCCCGGGAATTCAGAGGGGAGAACGATGTAGTATCATCCGGACAGGTTGAGTGTTGGATTTGCCTGGTTAGACATGTTGGTTCTCGCTACAAACTGAAAGGCTGTTTCGATAAAATAGCTGCTCCAGAACACGATGCCTATCCACTTGGCTCCGTCTTCAATAAAATACACCCAATGACCTGTCCACGCCAACCATGATTCAAAAATTGCGTCAATTGAAACAGACAGAGAAAGGAATACCAACGCCAAAAAAAGAGTAATAACGTTTGTTTGCAATATGATCTTTCTAAAATAGACCAGATAGGTAAATACGGAAATGCCTAAAAGTACATAAATGACTTTTTCATTCAATCCAAGACACCGATCAGCTATACATTCATGAAATTGGAATAAATCGTCAAACATGAGATAGGCTGACAAGAAAGCGGAAGTGACCAAAAACAAGTAGTTTTTTCTGGACTCGATTGAACGAAGAATTATCGCTGCAAATGCACAAGTAGAGGCGGTTGCACACCACAATAGAATTCCCAGATTCGAAAGAACACCGGTAAATGGGTGAACACCTGCGATAGCCGCGATGTCACGAGTCAACGAAAGTACGTGAACTTGATTGACAACAACCACAACCGCAATTGCTGCAAGAATTGCAATAGCTGGTAAGGAAATCACCAATAGCTTTTTTACGGATGTGTTTTGCAATGCAGGAGCTCCTTTTTGTTGAATCTCTAACAAAACAAGTTGTTGAGCTGATTTGGTTCCATATCAGATGTTTTTTCTCAGGTAAAGCAATTTTAAAAAGATGTCTTGGAACAGCCCCATGCGCTATGCGGTCATGCCGCCATCCACCGGCAGTACCACACCGGTGATAAAACTGCTTTCCTCGCTTGCCAGAAAAAGTGCGGCGGCGGCGACTTCTTCGTTCGTGGCATACCGCTGCAGGGGGATGCGATGCTCAAAATCGGTTTTTGCCGCTTGCGCGTCGCCGGGAGTGAACCCTTGTTCAAGAGACCGCATCATGCGGTTGTCCACGGGTGACGGGTTGATGGTATTGACGCGGATTTTATGGGGGGCGCCTTCCAGCGCGGCAGCGCGCATCATGCCGATGACCGCGTGTTTGCTGGCCACATAGGGCAGAACATTCGCGGTTCCGCCCAGGCCTGCAACAGAGGATGTAATGATCACGGAACCGCCTTTTTCCTTCATGAGCGGGAAAACATAACGCAACCCGTAATAGACGCCGTTCACGTTTATGTCGATCAGTTTGTGATACGTGTCCATGGGATATTCATCCAGGGGTTTGACCACCCCTTCGATACCGGCATTGTTGAAGAACACATCCACGGTACTGAATAATTTTTCTGCTTTTTCAGCATAGGCCTTCACCTGGTTTTCGTCACTGACATCCGCCTTGAAAACGTGAATATTTCTGGAGTCAAGGTCTTTCAAGGTTTGCGTCAGTGCCTGTTCGTCAATATCGACCAAAAGGATTTTTGCGCCTTGCGCCAGCATGATCTTTGCGGCCGCCGCCCCGATACCACCGGATCCGCCTGTGATGATCACGCTCTTGTTGTTCAATCGTTTCATTTTTCGCCCTCCTTTTTTGTTTCAAGATTCTCTTTGCCTCAGTAGGACAGGGAAGGCTTGTTGTCAAGAAAAGTATCAGAAATTTTCTAAGCCTGCTGGATCTGATTCAAAACGGTGTCAACGGCCCGGGGGATGTGGCGGATGATCTCGTCAATGCCCGTGGCCGGGGAGGGGGAGGCATACTGTCCCGCCATGCGGTTGGCTCTGGCCGCGGCAAACGCGGCGTCAGGGATGGCCATGCCCGTGCTGATCAAGGCGGAGACAATGCCGGTCAGGGTGTCGCCCGTGCCGCCGATGGCTTCCATGGCCTCGTGGGACGGGCCTTCCACCCGGAACAGTTCCCCCTGCCGGTTCATGACATGATCCACGGCCCCTTTTACCAGCAGATACCGGGCTGCGTTGTCATGGGCATAGGCACGGTCCACCAGTTCGGAGACGGGGTTGTCCGTGTGCAGGATAAAGCCTCTGGTGTAGAACGGGTGGGGCGCGGTTTCATCTGCCAGAAACGCCAGTTCCCCGGCATCCGGGGTGAACAGGTCGTAAGACGGGGCGGCCCCGCTCATTTTGGCGGCATACATGAACCCGGCATCGGCAATCAGGATGGGCTGGTTTTCCAGGTCCTGGAGCCGGAACAGGACCCGGTTGTGCCAGTCCGTGTCCGGCTGGAGATAATGAAATACCAGGGTGTGGATATTGGACAGGGAAACATTGTCGACCAGATGTTTATACAAATCCCTGCTGCCGCGGCCCTTGCCCGTATCCCCGGCCAGAAACCCTGTGACAGAGCCCCGGCCGAATACGCTCAGGGTCTGGACGGCGGCCCCCATGAGGGCCGGGGTTCCCCGTTGGATCAGAACGGGTCTGCCGTCCAAAACCAGATGATCGTGTTTCAGTGTCACCGGGCCTTCGGCCAGGCCGAAATCATTGTCCGGTACGGTTCCGACTATGCCGAGCATTGGTGTTTCATCTCCTTGTGTGCCAGCCCCAGGGCATACCCGCACAGGGTATGGCCGATCTCGAGGGGGTCGGGTGCCGCATCCAGCGGTTGTCCCACCATCACCCCGGCCAGCCAGGGCACGTCCGGACAGCCGCCGCCGGACACATTGACGATGATCCGGGTCTGTTTGTCCACTGTGATTTTCATGTTGGCGGCCCGGACCATGAGATAGTCTCCGAAATCCTTGACTTGGAACAGGCTGACCGGTTCCAGGAGCGGGTCTGTCACGGGCACCACCTGGAGCGGTTCATTGCCGCTGGCCGTGAGCTGCCGGACGATCTCCAGCTGCTCGATCAGGGGAAACACGATCACCAGGTCGCACCCGGTCTGGATCTCCGGGGGCGGCCCCAT
>CALGAJ010000378.1 GCA_937951975.1 uncultured Desulfotignum sp. | reverse complement strand
GCGCAAATTCAATCGCTCAGGAATGTGGCCCTGCTGACCGATTACATCGATACCCGTCTGGATGAGATCGCTCATCACAATGAGAACCAGGATTTGACCTGCCCCGTCAACGGCCGGCGGCTCACCAACCTGGGAACTTTCCGGGCCTACCTGACCCGGTACCTGCGCAACCATCCCGGAATTCATCCGCACATGACTTTGATGGCGCGGCAGCTCGAACCGGACAGCAACGGTCTCCCCATCCAGATTTATGCCTTTGCCAACACCACCGCCTGGGTCGAATACGAAGCCATTCAAAGCGACATCTTCGACCATGTGCTGGCTGTGGTGCCGCAGTTCAGCCTGCGCCTGCACCAGATCCCCACAGGTCACGACATTCGTGCGGCTGTGTCATCTCTGGAAGCCACAAATGCAATTTCAGCTGAATGAGCATTTGTGGGACTCAATTAAAGGACATCTGTGTGGTTTTCCCTTTATTTTATGCAATTCGCCCTTATATTCAAAATGTATAACCTTTTAAAAATGGACTGACTGGCATGGAAAATATCAATATGGATGACAACTGGTATTACGTGATTGTTCAGAATCCCGATACGGTTTCCGAAAAATTTCTGGGATTTGTCGATGAAAAAAACAATGAAAAATTTTTGCCGGCATTCAAGACCAAGAATGATGCCCAGAAATGCTTTCAATTGCTTCCCAAGGATTTATTCAATGAAAAATACGACATTCATGCCGTGATTGAAGAGGATATTTTGTCTGCGGCTGAAAAAAACGGCCATCTTGTTTTTCTGCTGGATGAAACCGGTCAGATTCTTAAACCGTTACACTAACCCACAGGAGTATAGTTTTCATGAGTTTGAAACTGGCTTTCGGCGGCAAAGGCGGGGTAGGCAAAACCACGATCACCGGCCTGATCGCCCGGACCATTGCCGCGCTGGACAAAGACCGCGCTGTGATCGCCATTGACGCGGACCCGGTGGCCAATCTGGCCGCGGCCCTGGGCATCGATGAAACCCGACCCATCACCCCGGTGGCTGAACTGTCCGATCTGATTGCTGAACGGACCGGGGCCCAGCCCGGCACCATGGGCGGCTTTTTCACCCTCAACCCGAAAGTGGACGACATACCGGACCGGTTTTCCCTGGAAAAGGACGGGGTCAAGCTGCTGGTCATGGGAACCGTCCAGCAGGGCGGCTCCGGATGTATCTGTCCGGAAAGCACCATTTTAAAGGCATTGATGAACCACCTGGTTCTGGCCCGAAACGAAGTGGTGGTCATGGACATGGAAGCCGGGGTGGAACATCTGGGCCGGGCCACGTCCGGTTCCGTGGACGCGCTGGTGGTGGTGGTGAATCCGGGCAAACGCAGCCGGGTGGCTGCGGACAAGATCCGGAAACTGGGACAGGATATCGGGATCAAAAACATTGTGGTGCTGGGCAACCGGGTGACATCCGAGCGGGATAAAACCCTGATCCGGGAATCCATGCCGGATTACCCGATTTTAGGGTTCATCCCTGAACTGGACGAGGTGATTCAGGCGGACCGGGACGGAACCCGCCCCTTTGACGATGTCGCCAATATTCCCGAAGAAGTGGTCAATATCACCAGAAAATTGATGGCCCTGGACGTTCCCAAAAAACGCTGATCTTTAATATGGCACCCCGGGCCTGCATCTTTTCACCAGGTCCGGGACATGTGTTCCAGAGCGTCAGGTTCTGAACCTCAGGTCAGGACTTCTTCACGCCTCAAGGGCTGCGATGGTGGTATCCAGCATGCGGTTGGCATAGGCCCATTCATTGTCGAACCAGGCCTGGATCTTGACCAGGCGGCGGCCCGACACCCGGGTCTGGGGCAGATCGATCACCGCAGACCGGGGGTCATGGTTGAAATCGCAGGACACCAGCTCTTCGTCGCTCACCCCGAGAATTCCGGACAATGCATTTTGTGATGCATGGACAAGCAGGTCATTCACCTGCCGGGCACGGGTGTCCGTGTTCACCGTCACCGTGATGTCCATCATGGACACATTCACGGTGGGCACCCGGATGGCCAGGGTTTCGAACCGGCCGGCCAGGTGCGGCAGGATCCGGGCGATCCCCTTTGCCAGGGAAGTGGACACCGGGATGATGGACTGCAAAGCCGACCGTGTCTTTCTCAGGTCCTTGTTGTAGGCATCGATCACCGGCTGGTCGTGCATGGCCGAGTGAATGGTGGTGGTCGCCCCGTTTTCAATGCCCAGATGGGTGTCCAGCACATGCAGAATGGGAATCAGGCAGTTGGTGGTGCACGAAGCATTTGAAATCACGGCATGCGCTTTTTTCAGGATGTGGTGGTTCACCCCGTACACAATGGTAGCATCCATCTCATCTTTGCCCGGATGGGAATAGATCACTTTTCCGGCGCCGGACAGCAGATGAAGCGCTGCTGCCTCCCGGTCGTTGTACACGCCGGTGCAGTCCAGCACCATATCCACCCCCAGATCCTTCCAGGGCAGGTTGACAATATTTTTCTCCTGAAACAGATGAATCGCATCGTTTCCGATGCGCATGCCCGGCCCGGTCTTTTCCACGGGCAATGGAAACCGGCCGTGGGTGGAATCGTGCCGGGTCAGGTGAAACAGGGTTTCGGCACAGCCGATCTCATTGACGGCCGCCAGTTTCAGCATCCTGGAAAACCGGTCGGATTCATACAGGGCACGGACCACGCACCGGCCGATGCGGCCGTATCCGTTGACGGCAATGGTGTAGGTCATAAATGTATTTCCTGCCTGGCAAACATGTTTGTTATTACAGAACGTTCCTATACCACAGCAGGATGGACAAGTTAAGGGAAATAAAGGAAAAAAAACGGCCGGGGCTGGTGGAACCCCCCTGCCCCGGCCAAAGTGGTGTGCTTACTCATTGAGCTGCTGCCGGATGGCTGCCAGTTCAGACTCCAGCCATTCGGCCCGCTGTTTCAGATCATCCGGGGATTCCGGCGGTACTGCCGGCCCAAAGGCCCGGCGGCCGTATCCCCTGCCGCCGAAACCGCCCCGGCACCATCTGCCGCCGCGGCCCCGGCCGTATCCAAAGCCGCTTCCCGGACCGAATCCCCGGCCAGAACCGGTGTCATACCCGGCATTTCCGGTACACAGCCCCCTGCCCCATCCGGTCATGGGACCCTGATTCTCGGGTCCTCTTCTATTAAAACCCGGCATGATATCTCCTCCTTGATTCTTGTGGTTATGATCTATCGGAATGACCGCACCGGCCACCCCTTCGGTGGCGATGCCGCCCCCGGCCGGGCCGGTTTTCATCGATCCGGTAACACCCGCCCGACACCTTGAGATGACAGCCCGCCACCACGGCCTTGGCCAGCTTGAACCGCCCGGTCCTAAGAATCCTTCCCACGGTCTGCCGGGACACGTTCATGATCTGTGCGGCCCGGGACTGGTCCAGGCCGTCATAATCGATCAGCCGCACCGCCTCCAGTTCCTCCAGGGACAGGACCACTTCCTCAGCCGCCGCAATCCCCCGGGGTGAAAATTCCGTCACCCGGGGCATGGCATCGATGTATCTGGGTCGTTTGGGTCGGGGCACGCATCCTCCTTTTTGATCATTTGATCATAATATAAAGCGCCCGTTTTCTCCCGTCAAGAAAAATAATGGTCAAATGACCAAAAAATCTCAGGCCCGGGCCAGGGTTTCCAGAAGATCATCATACAGCGGGGCCCGGCATTCCCAGGCAAACGGCCGCATGTGCGCGGCCAGTGCATGGCGTTCAGCCGCCCGGGCATTATCCGGCTGCAACTGATCTGTCAGCATCTCCACCAGCTGGTGTTCCGTGCGGTAAAAAACCGCATCATGACAGGATTCCGGTATCAGTTCCGGGTAGGACAGCCGGCGCGGCAAAAGCGGAAAACACCCGAACCGGACCGCCTCCACCACGGAAATGCCGAAATTTTCCTGAACAGCCGTGGACACCACCACCCGCCCTTGTTTGAGCCACGCTTCATAAGCGGTCCGGCCTGGTTCATATCCAAATGCGGCTATCTCTTTATCCAGCAGTTTTCGAGCCTGATCAAACACGTCCGGGTACAGGTCATACCGTTCCCCCAGCACGGCCAGAGAAAATGGAACCCCTCTTTTTTTAACCCGCATCAGCACCTTGAAGAACAGGTCCGGCTGCTTGTCATACTCCCAGCGGTGGTTCCAGATTATCAGCGGCGGAATCCGGGGGCTTTCGGTCAGCGGGTCGGATGCTCCCGGAAACCGGCACCCGGGATACACCACCCGGGATTTCTCCAGAATCCGGTTCACAACCCCTGTGGGCCGGGGGATGGGAATCTGTTTGATCAGGCGCCTGAGTTCCTTTTCAAACGAGGTCAGATGAAAGGTGGAATTGAACCAGACCTGGTCCGCTGCCAGGGCCGAATTCATATTGATCAGCCCGGCATCGGTATCCGGTTTCCGCTGCCTGGCCCGGGAGGACAAGGGATAGGACAGCTGGTTTTCATGAAAATACAATACCACCGGCGGACACCCGGACCCGGCCAGGGCCTTGAACTGGGCCACATCCATCATGTCCGTGGCAAACACCAGATCATAATCACGCAATTGTTTGATTTTCTGCAAAAAATTCAGGGACCCGGTCCTCATCCGCCACCGCCAGTATTCCGGCGCCAGGGTCAGCAGTGTGATGTCATGGCGGGAATGGGCTGCAAATCCGGTGACAAAATCCTGGTGGGATCCCCCGAAAAACGGTTCCAGAAACAGTATTTTCATCTTCAACCCCGTTCGTGTCAGCGTTTACGTCTGGGTTTAAGTACCGATTTTCATTTAACGGGTCAAGATGAATACTGTCAGAAAATCATTGCCATTCCCTGGCTTTCAATTATAGACTGTATATTTGCAATGACGTGACCGCCGGCCCAATGGACCGGAATAACCGGTCACTTTTACTTGATAAACGTTAACCGATTACCTTGTTGGCCAGACCCATGACTGATCCAGACATCTTGTATCAAACCGATCAATTTTCCATCTCCTTGAATATCCGGGGAAACCGGGAATACACCAAAGTCAGCTACCCGGTGAAATACGGCATCTTTTCCCGCCTGGAAACCCGGGACCACATTCTGGAATTCAACCTGAACCATGAAATCAAACACGCCCGGTCAAAATCTTCCGACTGGCTCCACCCTTCGGAATGGCTCAAACGGACTCAAGGAAACGACTGGATCTATTATTCCAGCGGCGGATATGCCGGGGTATTCGAAGCCATCGGCGAATATTATCTGCCCAATTTCATGTATCCCACCAACTCCCTTCTGGGGGGCCGGCCCTTTGAGTTTCCGGTGATTACCGATTTGTGCACCTCCTGGCAGACCACCCTGGCCGATCTTCCCGATGCGCTGCCGGACATGCCGGGCCCGGTCTCCGA
>CALGAJ010000377.1 GCA_937951975.1 uncultured Desulfotignum sp. | reverse complement strand
CTGGATTTTGATGCCGGCACCTCGGAAGTCAATGTCAGAAACCGGCTGCATTTCATGGTGGAATCGGTGAAAGCCCGGACCGATCTTCACCGGAGCCGCGCCGTTCTGCCGCAACCGTTATCCAGTCTTTGATCCGTACCTGTCAGTACAGCAGGTTGGGCAGATACAAAATGATCTGAGGGAACAGGATCAGGATGATGACCCCCATAATCAGGGCCGCCACAAACGGGACCACACCCTTGAAGATTTTCTGCAGCGGAATGGTCTGCCTGAAAACGGTCTGGGCCACGCCGTAGACCACATACACATTGATGCCGATGGGCGGGGTGATCACCCCCATCTGAGTGATCATGACAATCATGACCCCGAACCAGATCGGATCATATCCCAACTGCTGGACCACAGGATAGAAAATGGGTACGGTCAGGGTGACAAAGGCCAGGGCATCGATAAAGCAGCCGCCGATGAGATAGATGATCAGAATCACGCTCATGACCAGCACAGCCGGAATGTCCAGGCCGGCCACCCACCCGGCGATCTCGAATGGAATCCTTGTCACGGCCAGAAATTTGCTCAGGATCACGGCGCCTACGATCAGCATCATCACCATGCACGAAGTCCGAAGGGTTTCCAGAACGGAGTTCACAAATCCCTGCCAGGTGATCTGACGTCTGACCAAAGCGATGACCAAAACACCGAACGCCCCGATGGCGGCCGCTTCCGTCGGGGTGAACAAGCCTACGAAAATCCCGATGATGACCAGGGCAAACACCGCCAGAGTCTCACCCAGTCCCAGCAGGGCTTTCAGCTTTTCCGTCCATGAAAAGGATTCACCCGGCGGTCCCTGTTCCGGTGAAATGGTGCAGCGGATGTAAATGCACAGGATGAAGAGCAGCGTGATCAGCAACGCCGGAAAAATGCCGGCCACAAACAGGGCCCCGATGGACTGCTGGGTCAAAATACCGTAGATGATCAGCACCACGGACGGCGGCATGATCATGCCGATGCTGCCCCCGGACGCCACCGATCCGGTGGCCAGTTCATCATCATAATTGTACCGCTTCATTTCCGGCAGCCCGATGGTGGCCATGGTGGCGGCAGTGGCCGGGCTGGACCCGCATACCGCACCGAATGCGGTGCATGCGGACACCGTGGCCATGGCCAGCCCGCCCCGGATATTGCCTAAAAATTTATATCCGGCATCATACAGCCGTTTGCTGATGCCGGAATGAAACCCCAGCTGACCCATGAGAATGAACAAGGGAATGGTGGACAGGTCATAGGAGGCCAGCGTCTCGTAGACTTCCAAAGACAGCAGGGCCAGGCCGGCTTCGATATTGATGACATAGGAGAATCCCACATATCCCACCAGGGCCATGACGAACGCCACCGGCATCTGGGTCAGAAACATCAGCAGCATGATGACGATACCGGTAATACCGATAAGGGTCGGGCTCATTTGTCACCCCCTTTCCGCAATGCCATGATGTCGTGGCTTATGGCTTCCAGAATGGTGACGGAAAAAATCAGCAGTCCGAACCCAAGAATATACGCGATGTAATAGGTGGGAAATTTAAGACTCATGGACACTTCCCCCATTTGTCTGAGTTCAGCCGCATGCAGAAACATCTGCCAGGTGATCAGGCTGAAAAGAATCAGGGTCAACGCCCGGGTGATCAGCCGGACCCGGATCTGGGTTTTTGGGGAGAAGGTCTGCATCAGAATTTCAACCCCCACATGACCGCCCAGTTTGTAAGTGTAGGGCAACGCCCCGGCCACGATGATGGTGGCCAGAAATCCGACGATTTCAACGGACCCGAAAATCGGGTGTTTAAAGAACCGCCCGATGACATCCACCACCGTGAGCATCATCATGCCCACCAGGGCGATGCCGCCGATGAGTTTCATGGCATTGGACAGTCTGCTCAGTGCCGAAGCGATCAGTTTCATGAAAAATCCTGTGTCGAAGATGGTTATCGGTTAAGGCCGGGCTGTTTTTTCCTGGATGAAATCCACAATGGGTTTGCCGTCGATGCCCCGTTTTGCCGCATTTTGAATATAGTCCTGAATGAGGACCGATACTTTGTCCGCCCACCGGTTTGATTCCTCCTGGGTCTGGGAAATCACGGTGCCGCCTTTGGACAGAAAAAACGCCATGCCTTTCTCGTCCGCCTCATCCCAGGCCTGTCCGTGTTTCAGGGCAAATTCTTCATTGATGCGTGTGATGATCTCCTGCTGTTCCAAGGTCAGCTGACGCCATCTTTTCTGGTTCATGAACACGGCAAAGGTGGTGGTATATCCGCTGGAAAAGTTCTGGACCATGTATCTGGCCACTTCTCCCAGTTTCCAGCCGTTGTTGGCTTCAACCGGATGGGCCGATCCGTCCACCACGCCTCTTTGCAGCATCTGATAGGTTTCCGCCATGGACTGGCCCACAGGGGTCCCGCCCAGAGCGGCGATCACTTCCCCGCTGGTGCCGGTTCCCCGGATTTTCAGGCCTTTGAGATCCGCAAGGCTGTGGATGGGTTTGTTCCGGGTATGGATGATGCCGGGGCCGTGGGCATGCAGATACATCACTTCGGTGTTGTGCAGTTCTTCCGGATCGAACCGTTCCAGCACCTGGTTGGCCACGGCCGTGGCCTGGACCCCGGAGGTGTATCCCATGGGCAGGTCAATGGCTTCCAGCACCGGAAACCGGCCTCGGGAATAGGCGATGGCTGTCATGCCGATGTCTGCCACCCCTTTTGCCACGGCAATATAGGTCTGCTGGGGCCGGGTCAGGGTGGAGGCCGGAAAATAGTTGAACACGATCTCGCCATTGGTCTGTTTTTCAATCTCTTTGCACCAGCTTTCCGCCAGCTGACTGTGAACATGGGTGGGTGGAAAGAAGTTGGAATAGGTCAGCCGCATCTGGGCCCCGGCCGGTTGGATCAGCAGAAAAATGGTACAGAAAACCAGAAACAATGGAACCGGTGGTACGCGCATTTAGGAACCTCTTCAAATCAGGCGGCCGGCTGAATCAAGGCCTTTTTCAGGTGGCCGCCCTCTGCTGTTTACATGTCGCTATTTTAGTGTCACAATGTAACTATATCGTAGCATTGATTAAAGGCTATATCGAATGAACCCGCAGGTTGTCAATAGAAATCCGGGTCTGTTCAGGAAAATTTTTAAACAGATTGGTTGATAAATCAACCGTTATCGGATCAGTCAATGAGCCCGGGAACTTCAGGTTTTGATTTTGATGATCTCCCGGTCCGGCTGGTGGGGAAATTCTTTGAGGGAGGCCCAGCGTTTGGGGTCCTGCTTAAAGGTGGGGTTACTCTGGATATATTCGACCATGAGCCGCGCCGTAGCCGTGAGAGACGACAGATGGGTCCGTTCATACCCGTGGGATGCATCCACGCCGAATCCCACCAGAGCGGTGCGCACATCATGACCCGCCTCGATGGCGGATGCCGCGTCACTGCGGTAATACCGGAACACGTCTTTTTGGAAGTCAATATCGCAGTCCCGGCACAGA
>CALGAJ010000376.1 GCA_937951975.1 uncultured Desulfotignum sp. | reverse complement strand
AACCAGACGGCAGAAGTCGTCACTTGGGCTGCTTTGTCGTCAAGTTCTTTGATGACCAGGCCTTTGGTTCGAAAATCAGAGGCACATTCCGAAAATATGGTAATACCCAACTTTGCGGCAACCATGCCGAATATACCGTCAGTGGTGTCGACATACTGGCGCACTTTCGGATTGAAGTTTGCCTGATTACACAATTCATTGATGATCGGCAGAAACGCTTTCCAGTCTTTGGGTGTTCCCAAAATGAACTCCTCATTTTTTAAATCAGACATGGAAAGGCTGGGTTTGTCGGCAAAAGTGTGCCCTTCCGGGAGAACCGCCACCAGTTTCTCTGTGACAACAGTGCGTTGATTCACAACTGGACTTGAAAAGTCTCCCAGAATGAAACCGATATCGATCTGAGAATCAATTAGTTGCTTTTTCTGTTCCTCTGTCGGATGATAGACGAGATCCACACGGATACCTGGAAAATGTTCCCTAAATTTTTTCAGAAGAACCGGCAGTTTGTTGTTGATGGCAAAACTCATATAAGCCACCTTCAAATATCCGATATTGCCGGCTTCCGCGCTCTGGGTTTTGGTGATGGCTGTGTTCAATCGTTCAAGTGCGGGGATGACCTCTTTGAGGAAAACGCGCCCAGATTCGGTCAGCTCGACACTCCGGGTCGTCCGTTTAAAAAGTAGCGCTCCCAAATCCTCTTCCAGCCGATGGATAATCCGGGTCAATCCAGGCTGGGTCATATTCAGTGCAATGGATGCCTTTTTGAAATTCAGTTTTTCAGCCACTGCAATGAAGGCAATGATATGCCGGAGTTCAATGGGAATGTTTCTGGTAAAACCAATGGGAAGATGCATCGATTTGCCTATTTTCGTTAGTTTGCAATAATATCAATGTACTGAATTTCACATAGGAAAGAAACCCAATTTTTTTCTGTAAATTCTGGCTGAGCCAGTTCCTTTTTCATTTTATTTACAAGTATCTTGGAATTTCATGAACCTACGACTGTCGAACAGAGGGCAATTATTTGATTCAATTTAATGTCAATTTCAATGCTGATATTTTTCATAATTTAATTTCAATTTATTGATCTCAAAGTAAATAAAACATAGCATATTATTAATTGTAATTGAATTTTAAATATGATGAAGTGAGTTTCAGGTAGAAATCAATCAACTTCAATCAAAAAGGGAAAGGACATCTTAAAATGGATTCATTACAACGAGAGGATATTTAAATTAATTTTTAGACTATCGGTAAATAAATTGTAGGCTGTTTTTATAAAATAATTTTAAAAGGAGTTATGAACAATGGTTATGAGAGATGATGCAGACAAGGTTGTAAATGCCAGTGATCAGTATAAGGATAAGGGCGGGAATTATGGAATCGATTTAAATTTATTGGAGCAAGCATTTGCTGAAGCTACTAAGATTTATAAAGAAAGAGGATTTCAAAGAAAAATGGGCTTTGGTAAAGCTCCAGCTATAACTACAGTAGATATGGCAAAAGCTTGGATGTCAGACGGACACCCATTCACTTGTGAAAACAACGAAGAAATTTGTGCAAATGCACTTAAAGTCCTAAAAGCAGGGAGAAAAGTAGGAATACCAATCTTCCATACAACTACTGGATATACCGGTGCATTACAATGGGACTTGCCAAGATGGGATGAAAAAATCCCTATGCATTCATTAAAATTAGAAACTGAGTGGATGGAAATAGATCCAAAATTAGATCCACAACCAGAAGAGCCGGTAATAGTTAAAAAATATGCCAGTAACTTTTTTGGTACTCATTTAGCTACTACATTAGTAAAATTAGGCGTTGACACCTTAATAGTAATGGGAGCAACAGCATGTGCTTGTGTTAGGCATACAGTAATGGACTCAACAGGATATGGTTTTAAAACAATAGTACCTATAGGAACTATCGGAGACAGAGTACCCGGCGTTATTGAATGGAATTTGTTTGATATGGACGCTAAATTTGCTGACGTATTGCCTGTAGATGATGTCGTAAAATATATAGAAGGTATTGACAGTCGGGTATACAACTTTGGATCAACTCGTCAATGCTATTAACTGAAACAAGTTGATATCTGTGTGAAATATCTGGAATCCGTTTAATTGACGAAACGCGCCAGATATGGACCTACATGCAGGCATTATTGCTTTGATAGTCAACAATCCATTAAAAAGTATCAATTGTATATGAAATCTAAACCTGTAAAATTTAAATCAGGTTTAGATAAAACTCAAAAAAGGAGGTAATGGCATTTGATAATGTCGAATGTCCGAAAGGAGGGAAACACACGAAAAAAAAGACAAATATGGTTCAGAGCAACTAAACATTAGAGGATGGCTAAAAAAGGGGGGATCTCAAGAATGAAAAACAACTATCACATTCATGAACACACGATCAAAAAAGGGAAATTTTTAAATCAATTCATTTTCGCGATGGTCATCAGCGCTGCAATCTGTTTGACAAGTGCGGTCGTTTGGATTGATTCTGCAATCGCCAAACCGGTGGTGATGCGGATGCACAGCCAGATCGTTGAATCCAGGCCCGAGGCGAAATATCTTCAGGAATTTGCAGACCGTGTGAATAAACGCGCAGAGGGCAAACTCGAGCTTATTGTATATCACGCAGGATCTTTGGGCCTTCGTGATCCCGATCTGTTGCGGATTTTACAGCGCGGGAATGTGGATATGGCCATGCTGTATGGTGAATATTTTGCAAGGGATGCACCAGAACTTGCAGCTGTGTATGTTCAGGGGGCCATTACCGAACCGGAACAGCATCTTGAACTGTTGCCGGTCATTCGTCAGATATATGAAGAAGCATATTCGGAGTGGGATATCCTGACTATCGGCGGTATTGTCAGCCCGGTCTTTGATGTCGGACTTCATTGTAAAACCCCGGTGAATACACTGGACGAACTGAAAACCAAAAAACTGAGGGTCTGGGCACCCCATCTGGTTCACACATTTCAGGATTTAGGGGTTGCCGCCCAGGTTATCGGTCAGAATGATATGTATACAGCTTTACAGACGGGTGTCGTGGATTGTGCGTATTACCTTTCTACTGTGGCTGAAACCGTATCTTTGCAGGAAGTGACCAAGTATGAAGCCTATCTTCATCCCTGGGCAGCCGTCCCATGGATGTTCGGGGTCAGTCAGCGCGCATGGAACCGTTTGACACCGGAACTTCAGCAAATACTCAAAGAAGAAGCGGAAGTAACATGGGCGAATACACGTGATTTGGCCGTGGATGCCGCCAGGGAGGCAGAAGCGAGAACCCACCGTGCCGAAAAATTGGGCATTACGATGCTGGATCCTTTTTCTAAAGAGGATTTACAGCAATTCGTCGATGCAGCAAATGAACGATGGAGGGAGATGGCCGAAACTGCGGGGCCCAAAGGGGTTGAATACTATGAACGCATGCAGGAAGCCATAAAAAAATTTGATTAACTTCAGCAATCTGAATGTTGTCGCAGCAACCCTGAAATTTATGGAGACTGCTGTGACAACATTCATTGTCTGAAAAGGAGAATCTATGATGGCTATTTTTATCCGGACATTGCGTTATCTCACATCGTTTATGAACATACTGGCCTGTCTGTCAGCAGTGATAATGGCCACACTCGTCATTACAGGCACTGTGATGCGGTATTTTCTAGGATCTCCTATGATGTTTTCAGACGAACTGGTGGGATTCATGTTTGTTTCCATGGCCTTTCTGGCCTTCCCCATGGGACTGCTCAAAAAAAGACATATCAGCGTTGACCTGGTCGTAAGAAATATTGATTATCCGGTACGACGGTTCATTGATCTGGTGGCAGTCATTATTTTCATCACCTTTGCGGTGATTTTTATTTATCAATCCTATGATTTTGCGGATTTTTCCCGGGAGATAAATGCCCGCTCAGATATCGGGGCTCTTCTGGTCTGGCCCTGGATGATGTTGATGCCCGCGAGTATGGTGGTAGCTATTCTGGTGGCCCTTTTCCAGTTAATCGATACCATTCGGATGCTGGCGGGCTTTGAACCTCTCATAAAAGAAAATCGTGAAGAAGTCCCGGATTTAGAATCGGAGGAAAGCGTATGAGCTGGTTGATTTTAGTGAGTTCTCTGATTATCAGTATCTCCACAGCCACAGTGCTGGGAGCGGCGCTTGGGTTGACAGGGCTGATACTGCTTCATTTCCAGGCGGGGGGCGCGACAGCACTGGCTGTGACAGCTGTATGGAATGTTTTCTCCGACTTTACCCTGAGTGCCGTGCCCTTGTTCATCCTGCTTGGGGATATTCTTCTGGCAAGCGGAATCAGTACAAAGATTTATAATGGACTAACGCCGCTGTTTCATAAGATTCCCGGAAAACTCCTCCATACCAATATCGCCGTATCCACGGTTTTCGGTGCAGTCAGCGGTTCCAGCAGCTCTACTGCGGCAGCCATCGGATCTGTGGGGTATCCTGAATTGTCCAAACGAGGGTATCATCGTCCCCTGATTGTCGGCAGCCTTGCTGCGGGCGGGACATTGGGACTGCTGATCCCCCCGAGTTTGTCTCTTCTGATATATGGTGCCACCCAGAATGTTTCCATTGGCAAGCTGTTTCTGGCAGGCATTGCCCCGGGCATTCTCATCGGGCTGTTTTTCAGTCTTTATCTGGTCATTGTGGATAAAGTAAAACCGGGAATGACACCTACAGACACTGAAGAGGTCAGCTTCGGCAAAATTGTCAAAGGACTGTTACAAATATGGCCGTTGCCCATATTGATATTTTTTGTTCTGGGAACCATTTATCTTGGGTTCGCAACCCCGACAGAGGCAGCGGGCCTGGGCGTATTCATCTCTCTGGTGCTGGGGTTTTCCTGGGGAGAGTTGACCTTGCGTAAATTATGGGGTGCCCTGGTCAGCACGTCGTTTGTTTTTGGTGCCATTGCCATGATCATGCTGGGCACCCAGATTCTGGCTCAGGCGGTGAGCATCCTGGGGTTGCCCAGAGAGCTGGTGAACATGATCGGTGATTATGAACTGTCAAAATATACGGTCCTGGTGCTGGTCATTCTGGTATATCTGGTGCTCGGGTGTTTTTTCGACGGCATTTCTCTTTTGTTCATGACGCTACCGATTACGACACCGATTATGATAAATATGGGGTTTGATCCTATTTGGTTCGGGGTCATTGTAACCATTCTTATGGAAATCGGTATGATTACACCACCTGTGGGGCTGAATCTATTTGTTCTAGTAACCATTGCAGGCCGGGAGGTTGATTTAGGAGAAGCGGCATGGGCCACTCTGCCGTTCTGGTTTATCATGATGGGAACAGTGGGCCTGTTTACAATATTCCCGCAACTGATTTTGTTTATCCCTGATTTTTATTGAACGGACTGATTGAACTGAAGAGGAAAAATTTTATGAATAAAAAAATGAATTATTCGGATTTGACGGTTGTGGATGGCCTGAATGTGTCCAGGTGGTATAGGCCGGTTTTCGAGGCAATGCACCGGGGAGGTGTGACAGCTGCCAACTGCACTTGCTGCATCTGGGAAGATTTTCCCGCAACCATGAAAGCGGTGGCTGACTGGAAACAATGGATCCAAAAAAATTCAGATATTTTGATCCAGGTGTATTCAACCCAAGACATCCGGCGTGCCAAAATAGAAAACAAGGTCGGCATCATCCTGGGGTGGCAAAATACAACCGGATTCGGTGATTATCTGCCCTTGGTCCAAGTATACAAGGAACTGGGCCTGGGGATTGTGCAGCTGGCTTACAATACAGCCAACACTGTTGGATGCGGGTGTTATGAAACAAAAGATGGAGGGTTGACCGATTTTGGCAGGGCATTGGTGGATGAAATGAATCGGGTCGGCATTGTCATTGATTTGAGTCATGTCGGCCCCAAAACGTCCAGAGATGCCATTGAATATTCGCAAAAACCGGTTGCCTACTCTCATTGTCTTCCGTCAGCACTGAAAGATCACTCCCGGAATAAATCGGATGAAGATCTGAAATTCATTGCGGACAAGGGGGGATTTGTGGGGGTGACCATGTTTCCCCCGTTTCTTAAAAACGGTGCGAAATCATCTGTCCAGGATTACATCGAAGCGATAGAGTATGTCATTGATCTGATCGGGGAAGACCATGTTGGTATTGGAACGGATTTCACCCAAGACCAGGATGACTCATTCTTTTCCTACATTACCCATGATAAAGGATATGGGAGATCTCTCACGGAGTTCGGCGACATCATCAATCCTAAAGGATTCAGGCAGATCGATGATTTTCCAAACCTGCTCTCGGAGATGGAACACCGGGGATGGAAACAAAATCGCATTGAAAAGATCATGGGCGAGAACTGGGTATCGTTTCTCGAGCTGGTCTGGGGCTCCTGATTGTCCGTCGTATTTGCTGATGAATGATTGTTCTTTTCTTTGACAGTTTTAAGGAGTCTCCCGCATGAAATATCCCATGTGAGAGACTCCATTTTTGAGATTTCAAGAAATTTTTTCGGTCAACTCTTCGCGAAGTTTCTCCGTTTTTTGAAAATCAATTTTTTTCCCTTCAATATCGACCACAACCCCGTATTCAGTTCGAGCCCTTTCGACAGAAATCAAATTTTCCAGGACATCGTGCAGCACTTTTCCGGGATCTCTTTCCAACGGGTCTTCATAGCCCCCTGCTCCCGGGGTTTGATAGACAATGGTGTGACCAGATCGAATTCTACCGGTCATCTTTGTGGGCAGGTTTTCAATGTTGCCTTCCGGACTAATCAGAAGACAGGCTGAATTGCTGCCGGGCTTGCCCCCAAAAAGACCCCAGGGCTTGATTATTCCCCGTTCAGTACTGAGGGTGACATTGGCATCATGATCCAGTAATTTGACTTTTCTGTATAACCCAAGGCCCCCCCGGTATTTGCCGGGACCATCCGTGTTCGGAAGCAGTCCATACCCTTCAACCAGCAAAGGATACGATATCTCCATCACTTCAGTGGGTGTGTTGCGTGTGTTGGTCATATTGGTATGGACCCCGTCCATACCATCACTGCCCCTGACAGCTCCCATGCCGCCCCCATAGGTTTCCACATAGGAATAGTACTGTCCGGAACGCGGGTCCACGCCGCCTATGGTAAAAAGACTCATGGTTCCGGAGCAGGCTGCCATGGATTTTTCAGGTTTCGCTTTGGCCAAAGCACCTAAAATCACATCGGCGATGCGCTGGGCCGTGTTGATATTGGCATTGGAAACGGGTGCCGGAAATCTTGGGTTTACCACGGTGCCGGAAGGCGTGATTACCTTTATAGGCCTGAAAGCACCTTCATTGGGCGGAACCTCCGGATCTGCCATGGCCTTGATGGCATAATACACACAGGCAAGCGTGACAGCTCTCGTGGAGTTCAGGGATGCATCCACCTGAGGAGATGTGCCGGTAAAATCGACTTCGACATTATCTTCATTAACTTTGACAGTGGCTCTGATGGTAATGTTGTCTTCAGAAGAACTGCCTTCCATGTAATCTTCGAAGGAATATTCTCCCACCCCCATCTCTTTGATCTTGGTCCGCATTCTGCGTTCGGAATAGTTCATGATTTCATTCATGTATTCCTTTAAAAATTGTGATCCGTATTTTTCAGCCAGTTCATATATTCTTCGTTCTCCCACATTGTTCGCCGCCAATTGTGCTTCCAGATCTCCTTTGAATTCAAAAGACGTCCTGACGTTGTTTAGTAAGAAATTCAATATATCGTGGTTGACTTCTCCTTTTTTGCGGATTTTAACCGGGGAAATTCGCAATCCTTCCTGGAAAATCTCCGTTGAATTCACCGGCATGCCGCCCGGTGACATACCCCCGATATCCACATGATGAGCAAGGTTGGCTACGATAGCTATCACCTCTTTATCATTGAAAACAGGAGAAAATATGCACACATCGGGCAGATGGCTGCCGCTGATATAGGGATCATTAATGATGATGGCGTCTCCGGGCTCCAGATTTTCAATGGGAAAAATCTTGAGCACTTCTTTAATGACCGTGGGCATCAATCCCAGATGAAGCGGGATATGCTCCGCCTGGGCCACCAGTTCGCCGTTTCCGTTATAAACAGCAGTGGAACAGTCTCTTCTGTCTTTGATATTGGGGGAAAACGCTGTTCTCACCAGAGTGACGCCCATCTCTTCCGCGATCGACTGCAGCGCATTTCTCATGACCTCAAGTGTAATTGCATCTATTTTTACCGTCATTGCTACACCTCCTCATGCAGGCTGATAAGAATATTGTTAAAAGCATCCACATGTGCTTTCTGACGAGGAAAGATAACTGTAGTGGAATCCAGCTGTTCAACGATCGCCGGCCCTGTGATCTGCTGTCCGGGTAAAAGGTCATTCCTGTTGTAGATGGCGGTAGAAACATAGTCATTGTCGAAATAAACATCGCGATATGTATCGGTGGCCGGTTTTGAATGGGGTTGCGCGGATTCATTTTTTATTGTCAGCCCGGGAAGTCTTCCCAGGGCGACCAGCCGCAGGTTTACCAGTTCGATGGTTTCTCCGGGTCGCTGATACCCATACTGCTTCATATGCATGTCGTGAAATTGCGCTTCAATCCTGTTGATCTGTTCCGGTTTGATTTTCCCGGCAGGAATCGACACCCCAAGTTCAAACGACTGCCCCGAATATCTCATATCAGCGGTACGCAATAAAACCATATAATTGTCTTCAAACCCTTCTTTTGAAAGCTGATTGGCAGCCTCGTTTTCCAGCTGGCTGTAGAGCGTTTCCAGTTCTTTTAAATCCAGGTTGTCGGTTGCAGTGATATACGTCTGGACATAATCATGCCGGACATCCGCGGTCAACATTCCGATGGCAGATGTGATTCCGGGGTTGACGGGAATGATGACTTCTTTCATTGCCAGCTCTCTGGCCATTTCCACAGCATGAATCGGTCCGGCCCCTCCAAAGGAAACCAAGGAAAACTCTCTGGGATCATATCCGTTTTCAACGGAAACGACCCGGATGCCTCTGACCATGTTTGCATTGACGATTCTTATGATACCCATGGCAGCTTCTTCAATGGTCAAATGAAGCGGGTCTGCAATTTTTTCCTTGATGGCTCTTCGTGCACCTTCAACATCCATTTCCATTCTGCCGCCAAGAATATATCCGGGATTCAGCCTGCCGAGAACCGCATTCGCATCAGTGACCGTGGGTTCCTGTCCACCTTTTTGATAACAAACCGGACCCGGGACCGCGCCGGCACTTTCAGGGCCGACCCGCAATGCCCCGCCGGCATCGATCCATGCAATGCTTCCTCCGCCGGCACCGATGGTATGAATATCAATCATCGGTAGTTTGATGGGATACCCGCCAATCTGGCTTTCAGTGGTAAACTTTGGTTTCTGTTTTTCAACCAGGCAGATGTCCAGGCTGGTGCCTCCCATATCTACCGTGATGATATTATCGGTTTTCGTCTGCTGGCATACGAAAACGCCGGCCAGAGCCCCGCCGGCCGGTCCGGATAAAACGGTTCTGGCACTGGCTTCTCTGGCGGTTTCAGAAGTGATGACGCCGCCATTGGACTGCATAATGTAAAGGTCGGATTTAACCCCCATCTCTTTTAATTCGCCTGCAAGATGAGATACATACCGGTTCACTTTCGGCATCACATAAGCATTGATGGTAACAGTGCTCATCCGTTCATATTCTCTGTATTCAGACAAGATCTCGGAAGATATTGAAATCGTGATGTCCGGACACAATTTCTGTAAAATTTCTTTGATCTGTTTTTCATGACATGAATTGGCATATGAATGCAGAAGACAGATAGCCACCGCTTCAACACGTTCATTTTTCAGTTGTTGAGCGATGTCGGAAACCGCTTGTGTTTCCATTGGCTTCAGGATATCTCCTTTGTAGCTTATTCGTTCCGGAACTTCAAACCTCAGGCGTCTGGGTACTTGAGGTTCAGGTCTTTTGGCCCAGAAGTCATACAGTTTGGGCCGGGTTTGACGGGCAATATGCAGCACGTCTTTGAATCCTTCCGTAGTGATTAACGCGGTTTTAGCGCCTTTCAGTTCTAAAAGCGCGTTTGTGGCGACAGTCGTGCCGTGGATAAAAAAATCAATGTCTTCACAGGCGATACCCATTTGTTCCGTGATGTTTTTTATTCCATCAAGGACGGCGATTGCCGGGTTCTCCGGTGTGGAAGGGACTTTGGTCACTGAAATGCGACCGGTCTGGTCATCAATGAGTCCGATATCCGTAAATGTCCCTCCCGTATCTGCGCCTAATTTATACATTTGAAACCTCCTTATAATATTTAAATCAGCGGGAGACTGATCGATTTTTTTCTAAAAACACACCGATGAGTAGGATAATGATCGTTACTGGCAGGCCGTAAAGGATTGGATCCATTTTCCATAAAAAAACAACGCCTTCATCAGCGGCAACCGTTTTAGATCCCAGTAGCTGCCAATAGATAGTCACCAGTGAACCGGAGATCATCGCGATCATGGTTGTTTTGGCCGCCTGCCTGCCCGCGGGCCAGAAAATGATTGCCAGAAAGACCGGGGCCAGTCCTGCGGCCATAATTCGTCCGCCAAGCCACAGCAGCTCCAGGATATAAGGCAGAGATTTCCCGATAAAAACGGCGATGACGGTGATGAGAATAAGGCATATCCTTTGGACTGTCACTAACTTGTGGTTGCTGACGGTAGGATTGATCAGCCGTTTGTACACATCCAGAGAGATATTGGATGTAATGGTCAGGATGCAGGAACTGATGGTTGACATACATGACGCCAGAAGCACGACAATAAAGAAGATTCCCGCATAAGGTCCATATAATCCTGTCAATTGCAAAAACGCATCATTGGGCGCAATATCCGGGTATAGAACTTTTGCGATAATCCCTAACACAAATGGAACCATATACCAGAGGATACAGATCAGTCCGCCATAGATGAAAGATTTTTTGGCCGTGTCATCATCTTTGGCTGACAAGCCCCTCTGGATCAATGTCTGATAGGCGACAGTGATGAAGATACCGGTTAACAGCCAGCCGATGGATTGGGGAATACCTGCATTCATGATATTTGAATGTGTTGAGGGTACCGCTTGGACAAACGCTTCAAAACCGCCTGCTTTTGAAATACCCAGTGGGATCATGATGGTGGTGCCGATGATAATCAAAGCCCCTTGTATAGTGTCTGTAATCAAAACCGCCCACATTCCGCCGGTGGCAGAGTAAATGACGACGACCCCGACGGTGATAACGAGTGCGGTATTCAAGCTGACCCCGAAAAGATTTTGAAAAATGATGGCAAGAGCGATAGATATACCCGCAGTTACCCCTAAATCCCTTCCCAGTCCAAGGATGACCGCAGCCACCCGGTGGGATACACCGAAATATCTTTCAAATAATTCCGGTATGGTCGTGATCCCGGTTTTGCGAAGTTTCGGTATGACCCAGAACCCCAGCCACATACATGTGATCATGAATGCCCCGCCTGACCAGTAACCGGCGATTCCCACTGAATATCCCGTTCCCCCATATCCCATGAGTGTTGCAGAATTGACCCAGGTGGCAAATATACTTCCGATCACAATAAGTAAAGGTGCCTGACGACCCGCCAGAATATATTCATCAGAATTTTCGCTCGATCTTTTTGAAAACCAAACCCCTATACCGATCATGGCTGTGAAAAAACAGCAGATTATGACTAAGGCAAATATTTTTTCATCCATATCAAAATAACTCCTGTGTTTGTCTTTTTGAATTTATTGAAGAACCATGCTCCATAACCAGAAGTAAACCATGAAGATCCCGAAACATCCGAAAAAAGATAATATCACTTTGAAAACAGGTGCCGGTACTTGATCCATGGGATCTTTTTCATTTTCAGCCATGTCGTTGCCTCCTTTTTGAGAAAAAATTAAATAAGTTTATGAGAAGGCAAAAATAGTGCCGAGGATATGAAGATTCTGTGCTGTGAAAATTTTTAAGCAGATGATTCTGATTTGAAGATACAGGTGGTCCAACCCAAAAGCGGTATTCCCATATTTTATTTAAAAATTCTGGACGTATTTAAAAAAGGGGTGACGATGGAATTGTCTGCTGCAGAGTGTTTCTTTTTTGCGGCACTGTTTCTTTTATGAAACAGTGATGTTGTATTTTTTGGCTTTTCTGCTCAATGTCGCAGGGCTGATATTCAGTTTTCTGGCTGCTTTTCTCAAAGAACGGTTATTTTTCAAAATGCTGAGAATCACCTTTTTTTCAACGTTTTGAACAATGCTTTGAAGAGAGTTCCCGTGAAAATCTTGATCTAAATAATAGTCGTTTTTGATATTGGCCGGCAGATGATGCATTGTGATTTCCTCATTGCCGCTGATGACAAACAGATATTCGATTAAATTTTCCAGTTCTCTGACATTGCCGGGCCATTTATAGGAAACAAGAACATCGACCACCTCGGTACGGATTGTTTTCTGAAATGAATATTTCTGGTTCAATTTTTTTAAAAAGGAATGGACCAGAGGGGCAATCTCTTCTTTCCTCTCCCTTAATGGCGGAATATGGATGGGAACGACATTTAAACGAAAATAAAGATCTTCACGAAACAATTTTTTTTGTATCTCTTTTTTCAGATCTTTGTTGGTCGCTGAAATGATTCGCACATCGACTTTTTTCTGTCGGTCGGATCCCAGAGGAGCGATCTCTTTTTCCTGTATGACCCGTAACAGTTTTGGTTGAATGTCCAAAGGGATTTCACCCACCTCATCAAGAAATATGGTACCCCCATCGGCCAGTTCAAAGTATCCAGGTTTTCCTTGAGGCATTGCCCCTGTGAATGCGCCTTTTTCATACCCGAACAGTTCTGATTCCATCAGGCTCGATGGTATTGCCGCACAGTTGATTTTGATGAATGGTTTATTGCTTCGAAGGCTTTTTGAATAGAGATATCTGGCTACAATTTCTTTGCCGACACCGGATTCCCCATATAACAGGACATTACTGTCAAATCGCGCTGCACGGGCTGCCAGGTCAAAGATCATGCACATTTTGTGATTGCGCACGACAATATCTCCCAATTCTTTTTTCTGTAAACGAATAATTTCCTGCAATTCATATGAGTATTTGGATGTCAGCGCTTTTGATTTCTGTAACTCTTCCTTTAATTTCAGCAATTCAGAAATATCTCTGACATTGCATACCACGCGCAATATATTGCCATCTTTATCGAGAATCGGAGTCCCTGTGGCCAGGGCTTTTTTTCCTGTTACATAGTGATGGATAACGCTGGTTACTTTTTTTGTCTCAAGCACTTTATGGACCGAAGAATTGGAAAACATTCCTTTCCGGATTAGATTTTTAATATTTTTTCCAACAATTTCATGCTTTTTAAACCCTGAAATCCTTTCATAGGAACTGTTCACATAAAGGGTGTTCCCTTTGCCGTCAGTAATGTAAATACCGTCATAAGAAGATTCTAAAATGCTGTCAAAAAGTTTGTAGTTTTCCAAAGGAATCAGATCTGAAGCCTGCAGTTGAATATAATTTTTTTGTTCAGACAATTAAATGTCTCCTGAAATATCAAAATCACTTTAAAATGGAGATCAAACCCAATGTTCCGAGTATAACATGAAACAGGTCGAAGTAAATCATTTTAACAATGGAACCGTTACTGGAAGGTAAACGCCATTTGTTTTCATGCCCATCCTGGTGAAGTGATGAGCCGGGATTCCCTGTTGAATGTCCTTGTCATTGTAAAGACATCCATGATAGAAGAAACAATCAAAAATGGACATAATTTTCAATCATTCAGGGTGGTATCATGGAAAAAAAACAATTTCAAAAGACCATTGAAGTCGGCCAAAAAAAGATAACGATTTATGACATCAACCGGCTGGAACAAGCCATGGGCGTTCCGGATATCGGCAAACTGCCTTTTTCCATTAAAATCCTTGTGGAAAATCTGCTTCGAAAACTGGATGGCCGGATTGTCACTGAAAAAGACCTGTTAAACATAGCAGCATGGAAAAAACAATACGATACGCCCGTGGAAATCCCTTATCATCCGGCACGTGTGCTGATGCAGGATTTTACAGGGGTTCCGGCGGTGGTGGACCTGGCCGCCATGCGGGATGCGGTCAAGGCTCTGGGAGGTGATCCCGGCAAGATCAATCCGCTGGCGCCGGTGGAACTGGTGGTGGATCATTCGGTGCAGGTGGATTATTACGGGACCGGCAGCGCCGTCACCAAAAATGTGGCAAAAGAGTATGAGAGAAACCAGGAGCGGTATGCGCTGTTAAAATGGGCACAGAAAAGCTTTAAAAACTTCAAGGTGGTGCCGCCCAACTCCGGCATCTGTCATCAGGTGAACCTGGAGCACCTGGGACGGGTCTTTATCGTGGATACAGAATCTCAAGATTTGCTGGCCTACCCGGACACACTGGTGGGCACGGATTCTCATACCCCCATGATCAACGGAATCGGTGTGATGGGATGGGGGGTGGGCGGCATCGAAGCGGAAGCCGTGATGCTGGGGCAGCCTTATTACATGTCTGTCCCTGAAGTCATCGGTGTCCGGCTGACCGGGGGCTTGAAAAAAGGCGTGACCGCCACCGACCTGGTTTTGACCATTACGGAAATACTGAGAAAAGAAAAAGTGGTGGAAAAATTTGTCGAGTATTTTGGTCCGGGGATGAAAAACCTGTCGGTCACCGACCGGGCCACCATCGCCAACATGACCCCGGAATATGGGGCCACCCTCGGGTTTTTCCCCATCGATGAAAAAACCATTGAATATCTGGAACTGACCAACCGGGCGGAACAGGCGGAAGTGGTGGAAGCGTGTGCCAGGGCTTTAGGCCTTTTTTACACCGAAGACAGCGAACCGGTTTATACCAAAGTGGTGGAAATTGATTTATCCGCTGTTCAACCCTGCCTGGCAGGGCCTGCCCGGCCCCAGGACCGGATTCCCCTGTGTGACTTGAAATCAGGATTTGCAGAAGTTCTGGGATGTGAATATAACCGGGATGCCGAACAGGAAAATCTGTCTAAATTTATCGACGAATCCGGGTGTGAAACCCGGCGTGCCCCAAAATGTGTGCCTGTCAGCAAGCGGCTGATCGATCTGGAAATCAACGGCCGGCCCTTGAAACTGGGTGACGGATGTGTCGTGATCGCGGCCATCACTTCCTGTACCAACACGTCCAACCCTTCGGTCATGCTCGGTGCCGGACTCGTTGCCAAAGCAGCCGTTGAAAAAGGCCTGAAAATTCCGTCGTACGTCAAAACCTCACTGGCACCGGGTTCCAAGGTGGTGGTGAATTACCTGGAGGATGCCGCACTGCTGCCCTACCTGGAAGCGCTGGGGTTTCACGTGGCCGGGTTCGGGTGTACCACGTGCATCGGCAACAGCGGCCCGCTTCATCCGGATATTGAAAAGGCGATTGCCGATAACGACTTGAACGTCGTATCGGTCTTGTCGGGCAACCGAAACTTTGAAGCCCGGATTCACCAGAGCGTCAAAGGCAACTATCTTGCTTCGCCCATGCTGGTGGTGGCGTTTGCCATTGCCGGACGAATCGATATCAACCTGGCCACCGAACCTGTCGGATTCGATCCGAACAATGAACCGGTGTATCTTGAGGACATCTGGCCGTCGGATGACCAGATCCGGGAGCTGGTTCACAAACATGTGAAACAGGCATTTTTCGTGAAAGAATATGATAAAATTTTTGACGGCGATCAATTCTGGCAGGGCCTTGATGTCACAAAAAGTACCACGTTCACATGGGATGACCAGTCCACGTATATTAAAAATCCCCCTTATTTTGAAAATTTTCAAGTGGAAACAGAAATGCCCGGTGATATTTCAGAGGCAAATGCCCTGGTTTTACTGGGAGATTCAGTAACCACCGACCATATTTCGCCTGCCGGCGCCATCTCTGAAGAATATCCCGCCGGCCAATATCTGATTCACCATAAGGTCAAACCCGATGAATTCAATTCCTATGGGGCGCGCAGAGGAAACCATGAAGTGATGATGCGCGGCACATTCGGAAACATCCGGATAAAAAATCAGATGGCCGGCCTCAGGGAAGGCAGCTTTACCTTGAAGTTTCCATCAGGTGAAGAAAAATTCATCTATGATGCAGCCATGGCATATCAAAGAGAAAAGAAGCCCCTGATAATTTTAGGGGGAAAAGAATACGGCACCGGATCATCCCGGGACTGGGCAGCCAAGGGAACCGCCCTGTTAGGGGTGAAAGCGATCATTGCCGAGTCATACGAAAGAATTCACCGCAGCAATCTGGTGGGCATGGGGGTGCTTCCCCTGGTATTCAAAGACGGAGACAGCTGGAAAAGTCTCGGTCTGGACGGCTCTGAGACGGTTTCAATCAAAGGGATCGAAAACATGACGCCGCGTAAGACCCTGGAAGTGACGGCCCGGAAAACCGATGGCACGCAGGTCAAATTCTTTGTCACTGCCCGCCTGGATACGGTGGTGGATGTGGAATATTTTGAAAACAACGGCATTCTGCCGTGTATTTTAAGAAAGCTTTTGAAAATGGAATCACCGGCATAGCGCGTATCCGGATGTTGCAATCATCTCAACGCTTCTTATGTTATACATAAGTGAGACAGTATGCCGTTCACGTAACACACATGCTGTCTTGAATCGAAAACGTATTGCCGGGAGGTGTTCCATGACAAATTCATTGAATAGGCGGGTACGACCGTACCGCACCGGGAAAAAAGAAATTCTCAAACAAAAACGCAGAGAATGCGAGGATAATACATACAACCGTGATGACCGCCATGCCTGTTACCGGTGGGCTGAAAAAAAAGCGGTCAACGAGCATCCGATTTAAGGAGGTCCTCATGCAGCAAAAATCCAACAGCCCGTTTCTGGTGGATCTGGATATATTGAATACCCATAATGAAAAAGGGTGTGAGGCGTGCAATCAGAAATTCAGTCTTGGAGATACCGTGGTGATGGCCTGCGGATCCTGGCCGGATGATTGTATGAAACTGATCCATGAACAGGAAGCCGTATTTGATGAAAATACCCGGACCTGGTATGAAAAAAACTATTACCAGAAGCGTCTGGCCCAGACGTGAGCTTCAATCCGTCACATGACAGGCCCGGCCCTTGAGGTTGAAGAAGAATTTCAGTCCTTTCTTGATGG
>CALGAJ010000375.1 GCA_937951975.1 uncultured Desulfotignum sp. | reverse complement strand
TCTTCAAAAAGCCCGGTTTCAGGTGGATGAAATCAAGAACAAAACGGTGAAACGCAATCCACAGCCCCCGTTCATCACCAGCAAGCTGCAGCAGGATGCCATCAATCGTTTGCGGTTTTCCGCCAAAAAAACCATGGTGGTGGCCCAGCAGCTGTATGAGGGCATCGACATCGGTACCGGCGGGCCGGAGGGGCTGATCACCTATATGCGTACCGATTCCACCCGGATCGCACCGGAAGCGGCCCAGGAAGCACTGTCTTTGGTGACCCAGACCTATGGCAAGGAATATGCCATGGCCAGGCCCCGGTATTTTAAAAACAAAAACAAGGCCCAGGATGCCCATGAGGCCATTCGCCCCACATCGGTGTTCAATGTTCCTGATAAAATCAAGTCCCATTTGACCGATGATCAGTATGCGCTGTACGATCTGATCTGGAAACGGTTTGTGGCCTCCCAGATGGCCCAGGCAGTGATCGACCAGAAAGCCATTCTCATCAAAGCGGGGGATTACCTGTTTTCCGTGAGCGGATCCACGGTGAAATTCAGTGGATTCATGGCATTGTACGACAGCCAGGAAACCAAATCCGAAAACGACATCCAGACCCTGCCCCAGGTCGAGGAAAAAGAGGCGCTGACATGTGAAAAAATAAATCCCAAACAGCATTTCACCAAACCTTTGCCCCGGTTTTCCGAAGCATCCCTGGTCAAGGAGCTGGAGAAAAACGGCATCGGCCGGCCCAGCACTTATGCATCCATTATCAGCGTGATCCAGGACAAGGGATATGTGGAACTGGTGAAGCGCTATTTTTATCCCAGTGAACTCGGATTTATTGTCAACGATCTTCTGGTGGCATCGTTTCCCGATCTGCTGGATATCTCATTCACTGCCCAGATGGAGACCAATCTGGACAATGTGGAGAGCGGTACTCTGGATGAAGTGGAACTGCTCTCCCGGTTTTATGATGATTTCAGTCAAACCCTGGAAACTGCCAAGCAGCAGATGGTCAGTGTCAAGGGCGTGGGGATCAAAACCGATCTTTCCTGTCCTTCCTGCGGACAGCCGCTGCATATCAAAATCGGGAAAAACGGCCACTTTCTGGCATGTTCCGCTTACCCGGACTGCACGTTCACCAGCAATTACACCCGGGACGAAAAAGGCCGGATCTCCATTGTGGAAAAACAGGTGGATGACACCCCGGTCAAGGACTGCCCCAAATGCGGGAAACCCATGGTTCAGAAGGACGGCCGGTTCGGGCTGTTTCTGGCCTGCACCGGATATCCGGAATGCACCCACACGGAATCGGTGATGTCTGAAAATGACAACAAAGATATCGGGGTCGACTGCCCGGAGCCCGGATGTTCCGGCCGGATTGTTGAAAAAAGATCCAAACGCGGTAAGATTTTTTACGGGTGTTCACGGTATCCGGATTGTAAGTTTGCCAGCTGGGACAAACCCGTGGCCAAGCCCTGCCCCCAATGCAAGGCATTGTTTCTGGTGGAAAAAGAAACCAAGCGGGACGGCCGGTTTCTCAAGTGCAACACGTCCGGATGCGGGTATAAGGAAAAAGTATAGCCTGATTTCAGATCATTCATTGACCCGTTCCACATACGTTTTGGTCCGGGTGTCGATTTTAACCATCTGTCCTTCATCCACAAACGGCGGCACCTGCACCTCAAACCCGGTCTCCAGCGTGGCGGGCTTGGTGCTGCCTGTGGCGGTGTCTCCTTTGGCCCAGGGCTCGGTTTTGGTGATCATCAGATTGATGAAGTTGGGAAGGGTCACGCCAATGGGTTTCTGGTTGTGCAGCAGCACCGTACAAACCGTGTTTTCTTTCAGCAGATCGATCACATCTTCCAGCTGATCCCGGGTCAGAAAGATCTGTTCATAGTTGCTGGTGTTCATGAAACAATAGGTGTCTTTGTCTGCGTACAGGTATTCCATTTCCTGTTCTTCCAGGTCCGCTTTTTCAAACTTGTCACCCGACCGGTAGGTTCTTTCAAACTGAGACCCGGTAATCATGTTTTTGAGTTTGCATTTATACAGAGACTGGCCTTTCCCCGGTTTTTTAAACTCAAAGTCGACAATGATATAGGGTTCACCGTCGATTTCGAATTTTAATCCCTTTCTTAAATCAGATGCCAAATACATGCATGTTTCTCCTGTCTGGTTATTAACTGGGTTGTCAATTTTATGAATGTGATTGGGCTAATAAAGCATAATAACGATCTTATGGCAAGATCCAGATAAAAACACCTTGCATTTTAAAGCAATTTATAGGAAAAATTATGATTTAGAAAATTTTAATCATGAGGAAAAATAACACCATGATTGTTGTCATTGATTTCGGTTCTCAGTTCAATCAGCTGATTGCCAGACGGGTCAGAGAACATAATGTCTACTGCCAGGTGGAGCCGGCAAATATCCCCATTGACCGGATCAAAGCCCTGAATCCCAAAGGCATCATTCTGTCCGGCGGGCCGTCCAGTATTTATGAAAAAGACAGCCCGGCTGTGGACAAAGCCCTGTTTGAACTGGGACTGCCGGTATTGGGGATCTGCTATGGAATGCATTCCATGATCCATACCCTGGGCGGAGAGATCCGGCGGGCAAAAAAAAGAGAATACGGATTTGCCCGATTGCAGATCCAAGCAGACTCTTTGCTGTTCAAGGATATGCCCTCGGAATTTCAGTGCTGGATGAGCCACGGAGATTCGGCCGGAACTCTGCCGGATGGGTTTGAAGTGACGGCGTCAACTGAAAACACCCCTATTGCGGCTGTGGCGCATCCGGAAAAACAGTTTTACGGACTTCAGTTTCATCCGGAAGTGGAGCATTCCATAAACGGATCATTGATGATCAAACATTTTTTGTTTGATGTATGCAACTGTGAAAAAAACTGGACCATGGACTCTTTTTCCGAAGGTGCCATTGAACAGATCAAAGATGCGGTCAAAGACAAAAAAGTAATCATGGGGCTTTCGGGCGGCGTGGATTCATCCGTGGCCGCCACCCTGATCCACAAGGCCATCGGTAAAAACCTGCACTGTATTTTTGTGGACAACGGACTGTTGCGGCACAATGAAAAAACCCAGCTGGAAAAACGGCTCGGCAACAACCTGAACCTGAACATCCGGTTCGTGGATGCGGCCCAAACGTTTCTTGATGCCCTCACAGGGGTCACGGATCCT
>CALGAJ010000374.1 GCA_937951975.1 uncultured Desulfotignum sp. | reverse complement strand
GGTCCCGGGTCTGCCGCACCAGGGCGGCCATTTTTGAGACCGATCCCAGCAAGACCGGCACCGGATTCTCCAGTCCGGGAAACTGCAGGGCATACGGCCGGGGAGTGAACTGGGAATGGGTGTCATTGACATGGAGCAGGACAAAGGAGACCGGTTTCGACCGCACGGCGGGTCCGGCCCAGCCCGGGGTAGCGGTCGGAATCAGCAGCAGAAGCATATAGAAACAATAGATCCGGCACTTCATGGCATCATGCGGCAAGACCATTCAGAAGTCCGGTCACTGCACCACCCAGATGGTGCAGTCACTGCCGGCGTGGATGATCCGGTTGGACACGCTGCCGAACATGAACTCCTCGGCTTTGGAAATGCCCCGGCGGCCGATCACCACGGTTTTGAACCTTTCGGTCTTTGCCACATGCAGAATGTCCAGGGCAATGCTGGTTCCCCGGCTGCAGTAATCCGGGGCTTCCGCCAAAGGGGAATGGCAGCTTTCCACATAGTCGGTATGCACCTGTTTTTCAGGGATTCCGCTGTTGATCAGAAGATCGCGTCCGTCTGCCAGAAACCCGAGCAGTTTTTCCCGGGCTTTGACACAGGCATCTTTCCACGCAGGATCATCGGCAAAAAAATCCCGGTCCGGCAGATGTTCGATGGACAGCAGTTTGATCACAAAGTCACCGGCACCCCGGGTGATATCCGCCACATATTCAATGGCGCGTTCAGCGTTTTTGGACCCGTCAACAGCGATCAGGATTTTATGAATATCCATGATTGGTCTGTTCCTTTTTCAAATTTATGGCGGTGCGTGTTCACCCCATCTGTTTAAGACAAGTTGTCAGATCGTTTATGAACTCGTCCAGGGTTTCGTAATAGACCCGGGTGCCGGATGCGAAATGCATGAGCACCTGGTTCAATGGATCCGGGATATAGGGAAAAATTTTCTGCAGGTTGGCCAGCCGGTTTTTGAACACCAGCAGAAAATCATCCGGGCCGATATCCGGGACATGTTCGCTGCTGCCGGGTATGCGGCCAATCTCTTCATGGGAATAAAACCCTTTTCCCACAAGATACAGCAGCAGCCCGCCCAGGCCGAAAATATCCAGGCCGAACGGGTTTTCGTGAAAATTGAAGGTATAGTCGAAATCGATCCATACATAATCCCCGGTATCGTAGGTCACCCAGAGATGATCCCGACGGATATCTCCGTGCTTTTCACCCATTCGGTGCAGATCATTGATGGCCTGGCAGGAGACGATGAATTTTTCCAGAATGCCGGGCAGATGGGTCTCAAAATAGGTCGGATGATCCACCTTAAGGTCATCGATCCAGTGGTCCAGCCGTTTTCCCTGAACCACATACAGGACCCGGACATTGTTGCCGGCGCTGTCTTCGGCGGAAAATCCCTGCATGAACCGGGGATCGTTCCGGACCCGGTCCAGAATCCGGGCTTCTTTTCGCGGACTTCGGTAACATGGGATTTTCATTTCTCCCATGGAAAGAGAAAATGTTTCATAAAACACCAGTTTGAGAATCCGGCGCTCGCCGGATTCCAGATGGCGGCACCGCTTGACCCAGTATTTGGGATCTTCGACCCCGAAGCTCCGCTCCACTTCATCCCGCAGCACCAGGTAATGCTCACCGGCCAGGACAATCACATCCCCGCCGGTGATACGCATGAAATCACCGGTATCTGTGTATACTTTTCCGGACCGGCCCATGTATCCCTCGGGATAGAGCCGGTCCAGAATCTGCTTGACGGTGTCGGTCATATGCGGCCTTTATGATTGCGGGGCACCATCCGGTATGGCCATTTCCCGGAGTTTGTATTTCTGGATTTTCCCGCTGGCGGTGCTGGGAAATTCATCCACAAAGTGAATGTGGCGCGGGATTTTATGAAATGAAATTTTGTCTTTGCAGAATTCCCGGATCTCTTCTTCGGAAGGGGTTTTTCCGTTCCGAACCTGGATGAACGCCGCCACTTCCTCGCCGTATTTTTCATCGGGAATCCCCACCACCTGGACATCCTGCACCGCGGGATGGGTATAGAGAAATTCTTCGATCTCCCGGGGATAGATGTTTTCGCCTCCCCGGATGATCATGTCCTTGAGCCGGCCCTGGATGGTGCAGTTGCCGTTTTCATCCATGCTGGCCAGGTCCCCGGTGTGCAGCCATCCGTCTTTGTCAATGGTTTCCGCTGTTTTATCCGGCATTTTGTAATACCCTTTCATGATGTGGTAGCCCCGGCTGCACAACTCTCCGGTTTCGCCGGTGGGCAGGGTCTCGCCGGTGACGGTGTCCACGATTTTCACTTCCACGTTGGGCAGGGCCCGGCCCACGGTTTCGGTGCGAATCGGCATGGAATCGTTTCGCCGGGTCTGGGTAATGCCCGGGGAACTTTCGGTCTGGCCGTACACGATGGTCAGTTCCTGGGCCCCCATTTTTTCCATCACCCCTTTCATGACCTCCACCGGGCAGGTGGAACCTGCCATGACCCCGGTGCGCAAATGGGATGTATCATAGTTTTTGCCGTTCATGGCTTCGAGTTCGGCGATGAACATGGTGGGAACCCCGTGCAGGGCCGTGCATTTCAGCGCATCCACGGTCTCAAGCACTTTTTCCGGATTGAACGCGGTCACCGGTGCCATGGTGGCGCCGGACACCGTGCAGCACATGGTGCCGATCACACACCCGAAGCAGTGGAAAAAAGGCACGGGGATGCACAGGGAGTCATCCGGCGTCAGGGCCATGATTTCCGCCATGCTCCGGGCGTTGCCGATCAGGTTGCGATGGGTGAGCATCACGCCTTTGGGGTATCCGGTGGTACCGGATGTATACTGGATCATGGTGACATCATCGGCATCAATGCTTTGGGACCGTTCATCCAGTTCTTCATCGGAAATCCGGTGGCCCATTTCCAGTATCTGCTGCCAGGTGAACATGCCGTCTTTCGGGTCTTGGCCCAGAAGTACGATGTTTTTCAGATACGGCAGTTTTTCCGTTTTCAATCCACCGGGATCACATTGATCGATTTCCGGGCAGACTTTTTTCAGAATCCGGATATATTCGTTGGGTTCACGGACCCCGTGGGTCATGATCAGGGTGGTGGTGTCGGACTGTTCCAGAAGATATTCCAGTTCAAACGCCCGGAAATTGGTGTTCACCGTTACCAGAACCGCACCGGTCATGGCGCTGCCGAACTGGGTGTACACCCATTCCGGCTGGTTGTTTGCCCAGACGGCGATGTGATCACCGCGCTGAACTCCCAGTGCGATCAAACCTTTGGCCACCTGCCGGCAGATGTCCCGGAATTCGGCGAATGTGTTTTCAAATCCATACTCATGGTAGGCTAAAGCGATACGGTGGTTGAAGTTTTCAGCATTGGCATCAACAATGTCTCCGATCCGGTTCAGGCGGGTGTCATAATCCATGGACGGCATAACTTTGATTTCCTCCTGTTGTTTGAGGTGATCGTTGCTTTCTTCTGACAGACTTATGAAAATAGAATTAGGACAGGCGATCGCTGTTTGTCAAGCAAAGGATGAAAAATTACCCTTTGCAACCCAAAATCGGAAGTGATAACCTGAAGTAATAGATCGTGATATTCAGCAAGCCCCTTGTTATTGCGGTTTCAAAACCACGAAACAACGAAAAAGGAGAATGGCCCATGGCGCGGTTTTTAAAAAACAGGGAACCGGCAAAAGGACAAAGTCCGGGTGCCCTTGTTTTTGTGGGGACCCGAAAAACCGATGAAATCGATATCCGGGTCATTGATTATGATGACCATCACCTCACGGATCAGGTGATTCAGGATATCCGGGACACCAGTCATTACAGGACATCGGAATCAGTCACCTGGATCAACATCAACGGCCTGCACGATGTGGATACCATCGGCCGTATCGGCCGGGAATTCGACCTGCATCCCCTGGTGATGGAAGACATCCTCAACACAGGCCAGCGGCCCAAGATCGATGACTATGAATCTTATTTGTTCATTGTCCTGAAAATGATCCGGTTTGACCGGCAGACCGGGATGGTGATGAATGAGCAGTTGAGCCTGGTGGTGGGCGAGCGGTTCATTCTCACGTTCCAGGAGCGGCCGGGCGATGTGTTTGAGCCGGTCCGGGAAAGAATCCGGCGGCAGAAATCCCGGATACGGACCGGCGGGACCGACTATCTGGCCTATGCGCTCATGGACACGGTGGTGGAAAATTATATTTCCGTGATCGAACACATCGGGGAGCAGATTGAAGACCTGGAAGAGGAAATTCTTTCTGATCACGATAAAAAGGTGATGGAAAAAATAAACCGGTTTAAACGGGAAACCAGTTATCTGAAAAAATCGATCCGCCCGGCCAGGGAAGCGATTTTTCAGCTGCTGCGGCTGGAAAGCGATCTGATTCACGAAAAGACGCACTTTTTTTTAAAAGATCTGGAAGATCTCATCATTCATGCCACCGAGGCCATCGATACCTACCGGGATCTTCTCACCGACCAGCTCAACATTTACAATTCCGTGACCGCCAACCGGATGAACGATATCATGAAGGTGCTGACTGTTTTTGCCGCGATTTTCATTCCTTTGACTTTTATCGCCGGCATCTATGGCACCAATTTTGATTACCTGCCTGAACTCCGGTATAAATACAGTTATTTCATCTTCTGGGGCGTGCTTGTGGTCATTGCCGGGACTTTGCTGGGTTATTTCAAGAAAAAAAAATGGTTTTAAGCCAGCGGCTTGAAAATCTGTCAGCACCATCCAAAGGAGGTTTTCACGGCTTTCTGCCAGCGGCTGTACAACCGGTCCCGCCGGGTGTCATCCATGTGCGGGTGCCAGGTGGTGTGGGCCTGCCATTTTTCTTTCAAAGATCCGGTGTCCGGCCAGAACCCCACGGCCAGGCCCGCCGCATAGGCCGCACCCAGGGCCGTGGTTTCCGCAATCCTGGGCCGGATTACCTGCCTGTTGAGAATATCGGCCTGGAACTGCATCAATGTCTGGTTTTCCACCATGCCCCCGTCCACTTTCAACGCGGTGAGATCCAGGCTGTTGCCCAGGTCCTTTGAAACCGCTTCCACGATATCTTTTGTCTGGTATGCCGTTGCCTCCAGTACGGCCCGGGCGATATGGCCTTTGGTGGCAAACTGGGTCAGCCCGGCGATCACGCCTCTGGCATCGGACCGCCAGTACGGGGCGAACAGCCCGGAAAAGGCGGGCACACAATACACATCCCCGTTGTCCTGTACGGTATTGGCCAGGGTCTCGATTTCCGGGGCCGAAGCGATCAGCCCCAGGTTGTCCCGGACCCACTGCACCAGGGCCCCGGCATAGGCAATGGACCCTTCCAGCGCATACACCGGTTTTTCCCCCTGTATCCGGTATCCCAGGGTGGTGAGCAGGCCGTGATCGGAAAAAGTGATGTCATGTCCGGTGTTGAACAGCAGAAAGCAACCCGTGCCATAGGTGTTTTTGGCCTCCCCCGGGGCAAAGCAGGTGTGGCCGAACAAAGCGGCCTGCTGGTCTCCCAGGGCACCGCCCACGGTCACCCCGTGTCCCAGGGGGCCGGGGGCATGGGTCCTGCCCAGTGCGGCCGGATCGGAAGAGGGCACGATGGCCGGCAGACACTCCCGGGGAATCCCAAGAGTCTTCAGGATATCCGGGTCCCAGTCCAGGGTGTTCAGGTTCATAAGCAGGGTCCGGGACGCGTTGGTCACATCCGTGACATGGGTTCCTTTTCCCGGCCCGCCGGTGAGGTTCCAGATCACCCAGGTGTCCATGGTGCCGAACAGGGCCGACCCGTTGTCCACCGCCTGTCTCACCGCCGGCACATGATCCATCATCCACTTGATCTTGGGGCCGGAAAAATAGGTGGCCGTAGGCAGCCCGGTCTGCCGCCGGAAGCAGTCCTTGCCGTACACGGTATCCAGATGCCGGCAGATCTCATCGCTTCGGGTGCACTGCCACACAACGGCATGATACAGCGGTTTTCCCGTAACCCTGTCCCAGGCGGCCACGGTCTCTCTCTGGTTGGTGACCCCGACGGCGGCCAGGTCCCTGCCGGTAAGGCCGGCCTTTTCCAGGGCTTTGGCAATGACCCTGAAGGTGTTGTCCCGGATCTGGGCCGGATCATGGGCCACCCACCCGGGTTTTTCACAGATCTGGTCATGTGCTGTCCGGCTGACGGCCACAATGCCGCCGTGTTTGTCGAAAATGATGAACCGGGTGCTGGTGGTGCCCTGATCCACGGCGCCGATATAGGATGTCATGCCGGCCTCCTTATCTCTACAGTCGGATGATCTCGGGTGACTGGCCGCAGTGCTCCAGAAATTTCACCAGGTCCTGGGATGCAATGGTGGTGGTGGCGGTGTTTTCCAGGGGGTGAAAATTGAGCAGATCATGGGTCATCAGCTCTTCATCCAGGACGATTTTGACCTCATGACCTTTTATGTTTACGGCGGCAAACGGGGTGACGGCACCCGGGATCATGCCCAGGACCTCCATGAGCAGGTCGGGTTTGGCAAAGGACATGTTATTGCCCCCGATTTTTTTGGCCACTTCCTTGATTTTGATGGGCTTGTCCGCCAGGGTCACCACTAAAAACAAATTTTTTTTCTTGTCCTTGAAAAACAGATTTTTACTGTGGGCCCCCTTGATGCCGTCCTGGTGCAGGGCCGCTTCTTCCACGGTAAACACGGCCGGATGTTCATGGTTGGTGTATTCGATGCCGATATCCGACAGCAGGGTGAGCAGTTCTTTCTGGGTTTGTAACATAATCCTTCCTTTTTATATGGTTTAGGGGCAGCAGGCGGTTGCTACCCATAGTTGACATAAATGAGCCGGACAATGGTCAGAAACACCACGCTCAGAAAAAACGGCCGGATGAACACGGCCCCTTTCCGGATGGCCAGGCCGGAGCCGGCCCGGGCCCCGATGACCTGCCCGGCGGCCATGACCAGTCCGGCGGACCACAGCACATTGCCGCCGATGATGAATACGGTGAGTGCCACAATATTGGACACAAAATTCATCACCCGGGTGGTGCCCACGGCCCCGGTCATGTCCAGGCCTAAAAAAACGAGCAAAGCCCCGGTCCAGAAAGACCCGGTGCCGGGACCGAAAAATCCGTCATAAAACCCCAAACCCAGGCCGAACAACCCGAAAAACAGGTTCCGCCCCATTTTAGGGGTGCCCGGCTTCAGCCCCAGGGTCCTGGAAAACAGGGTATAAAAAAATACCACCAGAAGCAAGCCGGGAATCAGGTGCCGGATAAATCCGGAATCCATGCGCTGAATAATCACAGCCCCGAGCACGGCCCCGAAAAAGGTGAAAATAATGCCCGTCCGGCACTGGCGGAGATCCACCAGGCCTTTGGCAATGAAATTGGCGGCCGCAGACAAGGTGCCGAAGCTGCCCTGGAATTTGTTGGTTCCCAACGCCTGGGCCGGGGGCAGCCCCAGCGCCAGCAGCACGGGCAACGCAATGAGTCCGCCCCCGCCGGCAATGGCATCCACAAACCCGGCGCACAGGCCCGTGACAAACAAAATGCCCAGGCTGATCAACGACAGCTCCACGGTCATCCTGCCGGCTATTTGGGATCGATGTTGAACAGCAGGTCATTTTCCAGATACACCTGTTCCAGCTGTTCCTGGTAGGTTCTTAAGGCCTCGCCTTTGCGGTGGGCCAGCTCCTGGACCATGTACTGGATCACGGCCAGCATGCCGGACACGTTGCCGATAAAAGGGATGGACTTGGACGGTACCACCAGGGACAGATGGGCAAAGGGGATCACCGGCGAGATGCTGGAGTCGGTGAGCACCAGCAGGGTATGGCCGCACCGGCGGATCATCTTGCTCAGCTTGATGAGCTCGTTGGGATACCGGGTGGTGGCCGTAAGGATCACAAGGCTCTGGGCCGGGGCATTGGCCAGCATGTCCATGGCCGTGGAGTCGCTGCCTTTCAGAATCTGGACGCCTTTGCGCACCTTGGTCAGAGACCAGCCCAGGTAATAGGCGAATGTGTAGGACAGCCGGGAGCCGGTGACATAAACAAAGGGACTGGCATCCATGTGGGTGATGAACTGGTTCATGCGCTCCACATCGATGTTTTCATACAGAAACTTGAGGTTGTTGAGCTCTTCCAAAATTCCCCGGTGAAGCCGGTCCAGCCCGGGTTCGTCAATACCCTTGAGGTTCACCCGGTCCGGCAGGCTCAACCCGGTGTTGATGAAATCCTTGAGCGCATCCTGAAAATCCGCGTATCCCTTGTATCCCAGGGTGGCCACAAACCGCACCACCGTGGCTTCACTGACCTCGCAGGCTTCGGCCAGTTCCTTGGTGGTCATGAACACCACCTTGGCGGGGTTGAGCATGATATAGTTGCCCAGGGCCTGGGCTTTGGGAGTCAATGTATCCAGTTTGCTGGAAATATCATCGATCACCGGATGTGATGCTATGTCATTCATTTGTAACAGCCTTATTTAAATAAGATTTTATCATGGATGGTTTATATTATAATTTATTAATTTTATTGAGATTTAATCCAGATGTTTTTTTTTGTCAAGCATAAATGAAAGAAAAACAATCATTTTTAAATAAAGTTCTTGACATGTTTTCTTTCATGGCGTATTGACGAACTGGGTATGGCAGAAAAATAATAACAATATCTAAATGAAGAGAAGGCCAATGTTTTTTAAAAGCAAACCCATGTGGGGCAAAAAAACCAAGCTAAAATCAAGTTATGATGTGGTTCTCATCGGCGGCGGACTTCACAGTCTGGCCACCGCGTACTACCTGGCCAAAGAGCATGGCATCACCGATGTGGCGATCATAGAGAAGAACTATATCGGATTCGGCGGTGCCGGCCCGAACACGGCCATTGTCCGGGCCAACCAGCGGACCCAGTACAACGTGCCGCTGTACAAGGAAGCCCTGGATCTGTGGCCGGTTCTGACCAAGGAACTGGATTACAACCTGATGTTCAACAACTGCGGCAACCTCAACCTGATGCATTCCGAAGCCGCCATGAACGCAGCCCGCATGAACATTGCCACGGCCCAGTTCCACGGGGTGGAATCCCATCTCATCGACGCCAAGGAAGCCAAGGAACTGGTCCCGGCATTGAACATTTCCGACGACATCACCTTTCCCATTCACGGGGCCATGTATCACCCTCCCGGTGGAGTGGTCCGGCATGATGCCGTGGTCTGGGGCCTGGCCAAAGGCGCGTCCAAAATGGGGGTGGAGATCCATCAGCAGACTGAAGCAACGGGTATCGCCACCAAAAACGGAAAGGTCACGGCAGTGATGACAGATAGAGGCGTCATCAACACCAAACAGGTGCTCATCTCAGCGGGCGGGTATTCCGCAGCCCTGATCAACGGATTTCTGGGTATCAAACTGCCCATCTCCGTGTTGACCATCCAGGCCATGGTGACCCAGCCCCTGAAACCGATTCTGGATCATGTGGTTTCTTCCGGGGCTTACCACTGTTACGCCAACCAGACCCTGAAAGGCGAAATCGCCACCGGCGCCCACATGGATCAATGGCCCAACTACACCACCCTGACCACGGCCTACTACATCAAGCACCAGGCCCAGGCCCTGTCCGAATTTCTGCCGGCCCTCAGAGGTGTGCGTTTCATGAGAATCTGGGGCGGTCTGGCGGACATGACGCCGGACATGGCGCCCATCATGGACGGCAACGAACAGATAGAAGGCTTTTTCATGGACTGCGGCTGGGGATATTTCGGATTCAAATCCTGCTCTGCCGTAGGCCGTCACATGGCCGGCTTCATGGCCACCAACACCTGCCCTGACATACTCAAGCCCTTTGCTTTGAAACGGTATCAGGAGCACAAGCTCATGGGTGAAACTGCGGCTTTGGTCAGCTACACTCCGGACAATTAACCAGCGGAATAAAATTTTTACGAGATTCAAGGAGAAGATAAGATGGCGTTGACAATTACATGTCCGATCTGCGGAAAGAGAAACGGATATGAGTTCCGTTACGGCGGAGAGGAAAAAGGTCCCAGACCTGATGAAAAAGATCTGACCCCTGAAAGCTGGTGCGATTATGTCCACATGAACAAATGCGTGGCAGGCGTGCAGCAGGAATGGTGGTTTCACCGGGATGGATGCGGTTCCTGGTTTACCATCTTCCGGGATACGACGACAAATTTAGAAAAAGAGACACCGGAGGCAAAAGAATGATGAACAGATTCAATCATCTGCCCACATTGAAAATCGATACCAGCGAGAAAATTCCCTTTACCTACAAGGGAAAGCAGTATTACGGCACCAAAGGGGACACCGTCGCCACCGCCCTGTATGCCAATGGGGTCAGAATCTATGCAAGAAGCCTGAAATACCATCGTCCCAGAGGACTGTACAGCATGGACGGAGAATGCTCCAACACCATGATGGAAATCAACGGGGTCCCCAACGTCCGCACTGAGACCACACTGCTCAAACCCGGTATGGTGATCAAGGAGCAGAATGTCAAAAGGTCGGCGGAAAACGACCTGATGGGGTTCATCGACAAGATGGACTGGGCCATGCCCGCGGGTTTCTACTATGACACCATGCACAAGCCGGCCAAGATCTGGCCCGTGGCCATGAAACAGATCCGGAAAGCCGCCGGTATCGGCAAGCTGTCCCCGGATCATCACATGCCCGGCAAATATGATGAAATATTTCCCACCTGCGATGTGTGCGTCATCGGCGGGGGGCCCGCCGGCATGAAAGCGGCCCTGGCAGCCGCTGAAAAAGGACTGCGGGTGATTCTCATGGAATCCCGGCCCGGGCTGGGGGGGCATTTCGATTATCGGACCTCCGAGTAGGCAAACCGCCAGACCTGTCACGAACGGGCGGTTCAGCTGGCAAAAGAAGTGGAGAAAACCGATAATATCCGGGTGTTTACCCACACCGCAAACGTAGGGGCGTACAACAACAACCTGATCACCGGATTTCAGGTGGGCACGGAAAAAGACAGTTTCACGGAACGGTATATTGAAATCCGGGCCAACAGCGTGGTGGTGGCCACCGGATGCATCGAGCGGCCCCTGCTGTTTGACAACAATGAACGTCCGGGCGTGATGCAGGCGGGATGTGCGCTTCGTCTGGCCAACACCTATGGACTGCTGCCCGGCAAAACCGGGGTATTCTCCATCGGACACGATCTGGGACTGGAAGCGGCTGTGGCCCTTCATGACCTGGGCATGGCCATTCCCATGATCGCCGATATCCGGGAAGACGGCCAGGATCCGGCTTTGCTCAAGGCGGTGGCGGACCGGAAACTCGTCCTTCTTAAAGGGTGGGTGGCCACGGAAGCCCACGGCGGCAAACAGGTGAAAAAAGTCACCCTCAAAA
>CALGAJ010000373.1 GCA_937951975.1 uncultured Desulfotignum sp. | reverse complement strand
AAATATTGGCCGGAATTTTATGTGTGAATGAAACCACAAAAAAAGGGCCAGCGGAGTGTTATTCCAATGGCCCTTTTTCTGTGCCTGGGCTGTGCCTAAATTGTGCCCGTCAAGGTCAAAAATTAACATATAATTCCAAACGAAACCAAAAGTTGGCTCTCGAAAGCCTTGCCAGTCAAGGCTTTAAAAAAATTGAAAAATCAGAATTTGAAAAATCGGGACTCAAAATCCTCCGCCCGCAAGGGTGTGCGAGTTCAAGTCTCGCCTCCGGCACCACAATAAAATCAAGGCTTTCAGCGTTTCGCTTGAAAGCCTTTTTTAATGCCCCAAAATAAAAAGTAAGCATATAGTAAGCAACAGAAAAAAATAAGCAGAATAGTAAGCAGCTCAGAAACCCCCACCTGATGTCCGAAACGGTCATTGACGGACTTGAAATGATCGATGTCGATGATCACCAGGGAAAACGGCCGGTGATACCGGTTTGACCGTTCCATTTCTCTGGCAAACTCCATATCCAGTTTGTGGCGGTTGTCCAGATCCGTCAAAGGATCGGTAATGGCCAATTTTTCAAGGGCTTTGTTTTTTTCTCCCGGCAGGTCATATGCGTTGGATATCTCACGGTTGAAACTCTGGGTTTTTCTCAACCAGACAATTGCCACCATCAGCATCATGCCTGAAGCCATTAAAATCTGCCAGACCAGCGTATAATCCACTTTTTCCTCAAGACTGATGGATATCCATTGATCCACAGACCGTCTGCGTTCTTCTTCGGAAATACTCTGTGTCACAATATTGATCACTCCAGCCAGTGTCTCATTGCCGGAACGCACCGCCGCATACACAGGAAGGGTTTCTTGCAGTTTTCCGGAAATTTTGATATTGTAAAAATTATTGCCCTTGATGGCAAATGCAATAGAGGGAACCGTTCCCAGAAAAGCAAAAAATTCCTTTCTCTGAACGCCTTTCAATCCATGTTCGGCAGAATCGACTTCAATAAAAACAGGAGATGGATATTTTTTCTGGAGATTGGAAATCAGGTTTCCCCGGTTTACAAGGCCGATACGTTTTCCTGAAAGATATTCAATATCACCCACGAAAAATTCGTCACTGCGGGTGGCGATCACTAAAGGCAGTGACAGATACGGCTGGGTATAAAGCAATTTCGAGTCAAGTTCAGTGCCTGGAACAATCGCGGGGATGACATCTGTTTTTCCCTGCACCAAAGATTCCACAACGGATTTAAAACTGCCGGAAGTCTGTTCAATCATGGGATATCATGAAGCTCAGACATCATTTCAAACAATTGCGCACAGATACCGGCATGGCGGTTATCTTTATCCGTGGAAACAATAGGATACCAGGTTTTAGAAACCCGGATTCCCCCACCGCCATATTTTTGGATATGGGCATTGATAAATTCGCGGTCCGCGGGCATGAGTGTTTCCTGCATATCCTTCAGGGTAACACCGATCCAGCGGTCCTGCAGCGATTTGATACCGCTGTAATCCAGACTGTTCTCACGGATGTACACAACGGTGGGGATCAGATAATAAGGGGTTGTGAACCAGGTGAATGCATCGCGTTCAACCGTATGGGATATGGCGGTGATGGCATCGACGTCACCGTTTTTGAATTTGGCCAGATTTTCTTCACATTTCCCGGGCACAAGGGTGATGGTTGTTCCGGCTTCCCTGGACAACAGATCCAGATAATCGATGGTAAATCCCACAACTTTTCCCCTGACTGAAAAGGAAAACGGCGGAAAATTATCCAATACAGCGATGGAAATGGTTTCATTCGAAACAGGATTTACTGTCGATACTTGAGATTCAGCAATATACGTCAGAAGAAAAACCATTTCAGGTCTTAATTTTCATTGTCTGACTATATTTTGGACTTTTCCGCAACCGCGTTGTGTGGTATGCAGTGATCGGACAAAATAATCTAATTTTACAATGGGTATTTATATTTTTCATCAGATATTGTAGTATTCACAAATTTGATCAAAAAGGATCCATGTGCAGCATAAAGCCAAGGTAAGGAGGGAGACAGAATGGAAGATCGGTTGAGTGAAATACTTTCACCTTATAAAGGGAAACGGGATGCATTGATCCCGATTTTACAGAAAGTACAGGCAGAACTGGGTTATTTGCCGGATGAGGCCATGCGTGAAATTGCCAGAGTAACCGGCCTCCCGGAAAGCCGGGTGTTTGCCGTGGCATCGTTCTATGCCCAGTTCCGGTTCACTCCCAGGGGGAAACATTCTTTCATGGTATGCCGGGGAACCGCCTGCCATGTCCGGGGCGCGGAAAAAATTCTGGAAGAAGCGGAACGGGCATTGAACATCGTGGAAGGAGAAACCACCGAAGACCAGGAATACACTCTGGAAACCGTGGCCTGTATCGGCTGCTGTGCCCTGGCTCCCTGCGTGATGATCGATGAGGATGTGGAAGCCAAGCTGACCCCCAAAATGGTTTCGGAAATAATCGACAGGAGGAAAGCGCAATGACCTTTGCTGAAATACAGGAACAGGCCAGAAAAGAGTGGGATGAGCTGCTGAACGGTCAGATCCCTCAAATTGCCGTCGGTACGGCCACCTGCGGCAGATCCGCCGGCGCCATGGCCGTGGTCAAGGCTTTCGAGGATGAACTGGCCGAAAAAAATGTGGCGGCACAAATTCGTGAGGTCGGGTGCATCGGCCCGTGCTATGCCGAGCCGCTGGTGAACATCGACAAACCCGGCAAACCCACGATCTGCTATAAAAACGTCACCCCTGAAATGGTGACCGAAATCATCGATTCTTATCTCAAAGGGGATGACCCGCTGCCCCAGTACACGTTGGGCACATTCGGACAGGGAGAGATCAAGGGCGTGACAAAAATCTTGGACACACCCTCTTTCAAACCCCAGGAACGGCGGGTGTTCCGTCTCTGCGGCGTCATCGATCCCACCAATATCAACCACTATATTGCCAACCAGGGCTATGAAGGGCTTCACAAGGCCCTCACCTCCATGACCCAGCAGGACGTGGTGGATGTCATGAAGGCATCCGGGCTCCGGGGCCGGGGCGGCGGTGGATTTCCCGCCGGCCGGAAATGGGAGGCCGGACTGGCGGCCAAAGGCACTCCCAAATATGTGGTATGCAACGCCGATGAAGGAGACCCCGGCGCATTCATGGACCGGGCCGTGATCGAAGGCGATCCCCATTCGGTGCTGGAAGGCATGATCATCGCCGGATATACCATAGGGGCAGAAACCGGATACATCTATGTGCGGGCGGAATATCCGCTGGCTATCCGACGTCTGGAGCGGGCCATCGCCCAGGCCCATGAAAAAGGCTTCCTGGGAAAAAACATCATGGGCACTGATTTCAACTTTGAGATCAAGATCTTTCCCGGGGCCGGGGCGTTTGTGTGCGGCGAGTCCACGGCCCTCACTTTGTCCATTGAAGGCAAACGGGGCATGCCTCGGGTGGCGCCCCGCCCCAGAACCACGGAAATCGGTCTGTATGACAAACCCACCCTGCTCAACAACGTGAAATCCTTTTCATCCGCTCCCATGATCATCACCAAAGGCGCGGAATGGTTTGCCAGCGTGGGCACGGAAAAAAGCACGGGAACGGCGATTTTCGCCTTGACCGGCAAGGTGAACAACTGCGGGCTCATTGAAGTGCCCATGGGTATCACCCTCAGAGAAATCATCTATGACATCGGCGGCGGCATCTCGGACGGGGGCACGTTCAAGGCGGTTCAGACCGGCGGCCCTTCCGGCGGCTGCCTGCCGGCATCCCTGCTGGACACCCCCATCGATTACGACTCCCTGGACGAAGCCGGCTCCATCATGGGTTCCGGCGGTATGGTGGTCATGGATGAAAAAACCTGCATGGTGGATGTGGCAAGGTATTTCCTGGATTTCACGGTCATTGAATCCTGCGGCCAGTGTGTGCCCTGCCGCCTGGGAACCAAAGAACTGCTGGACGTGCTCAAGGAAATCTGCGCCGGAAACGGCCGGAAAGAAGACCTGGATCTTTTGTACAACCTGAGTCTGGCCATCCATGCCGGATCCATCTGCGGTCTGGGACAGACAGCGGCCAACCCGGTACTCACCACCCTGCGGTATTTCATGGATGAATATGAAGCCCATATCTTTGAGAAACGGTGTCCGGCCAAAGTGTGCAAATCACTGATCTCCTTTGTCATCCGGGAAGATAAATGCGTGGGATGCGGTATCTGCGCCAGATCCTGCCCGGTGAGTGCCATTTCCGGGGAAAAGAAAAAGGTGCATGTCATAGACCAGTCCGTCTGTGTCCAGTGCGGGGTGTGCCAGGAAAAATGCCCGGCCAAGTTCAGCGCCGTGGACTGTGTATCCCCCAGAATCAAAACACAGGTACCAGAAAAAGTATAATTGTATTGATTCCACTTTTATAACAGCGGTTACTCGGGGCTGTATGAAAATTTTCATACAGCCCCGGACAATTTTTTGGATCCCCCATGCTTGATTTGTTGGATGGATGGAAATTTCTGGCCGGACTGGGCATCTTTCTGTTCGGCATGTTCATGATGGAAGAGTCCATCAAACTGCTGTCCGGCCGGTCCTTTAAACTTCTGATCCGGCGGTATACCGGTACCCGTGTCAAAGGACTGTTCACCGGCATCGTCAGTACTGCCATCCTCCAGAGCAGTTCCGCGGTTTCTCTGATGGTACTGGCATTTGTGGGCGCCGGCCTGGTGACGCTGGTCAACGCCATCGCCGTGATCATGGGCGCCAAGGTCGGCACCACCATCACGGCCTGGATCGTGGCCGTGTTCGGGTTCAAATTCAAGATCGAAGCCTTTGCCCTGCCGTTGATCGGCCTGGGCGGGGTGGGGCTGATTTTTTCTTCCAGCTCCCCCCGGTATGTCAACATCAGCAAGCTGCTCATCGCATTCGGATTTCTGTTCCACGGCCTGGATTTCATGAAAACCAGCGTAGAGGAGCTGGCCGCAGCCATTGACATCTCCACGCTGCCCACATTCGGTCCTTTTGTGTATATTCTCACCGGTATCCTGCTGACCGCGATCATGCAATCCAGTTCCGCCACCATTGCTGTGGTGTTGACCACGCTGTTTTCAGGCATCATCGATTTTCAGGCCGGGGCCGCCATGGTGATCGGCGCCAATGTCGGCACCACCGTCACCATCCTGTTAGGGGCCATCGGCGGCGCACCCGCCAAAAAACAGGCCGCTGTCAGCTCACTGCTGTTCAGCACCGGTACCGCCACGGTCATGGTGATCCTGCTTCCCCTTGTATTCTGGCTGATTCTGGACGTGTTCGCTTTCACCGACAATCCCGTGCTGGGGGTGGCGCTTTTCCACACCCTGTTCAATGTCATGGGGGTGATCATTTTCTTTCCGGCCATTCCTTTCATGGCCGGTCGGCTGGAGCGGCTTTTCATGGAAAAAAAACCGGTTCTGACAAAATATATTCTCAATACGCCCCCTGAAGTACCGGATGCCGCCATTGCTGCATTGAGAAAAGAAATTTTAAACCAGATGAATCTGTCCATTCTGTATATTGCGGGCAGATACAATATCTTCCGATATGTTCCCTCCGGGAACGGCAGACAAAAATCAGCGGCCGGCCTGCCGCAGATCATGGAAACAGTGATCCATTATGAGGATCTGGAACGACTGCATGCAGAAATATTTGCCTTTTACGCCCGGATTCAGGCGCAGCCTCTGGATGAAAACGAAACCATGCGCATGGATCCGCTCATGCGTGCCAGCCGCAGCATCATGAACGCGACCCGCAATTTTACGGACATCATGGGAGAAATCTCTGATTTCGACAATACTGACAATCCGTTCATGCAATCCATGCATCAGGATTTCATGACCCGTCTCAAGCATTTAAAAGCCCGCGTTGACACCATCACGCGATCCGAATCAGATCCGGCTCCCACCGACAGGAAACGGGAGATTGAAACATCACTGAACAGCTATTTTTCCAATGTGGAAGAAGAAGATAAACGGTTTATCCGGGCCTGTGCCGGGGCTGTGGACAAAAAAACGGTCAAGGAAACAGACATATCCCGCCTGCTGATGGTCAATCGGCTGTTTACCCAGTCCTGCCGAATGATTATTTTAAGTTTACAGGGCCTGACCCGAAGGCCGGAACCCGAAAAAATATCAGAAAATGATTCTTTGTAACAAAAAAAACCCGGCATGGAAAATGCCGGGCTTTTAAAGGTTCAGTTTTTAAAAATTACGCGGCCGGTTCAATATTGATGGCACACACTTTGAGTTCCGGAATCTTGGCAACCGGATCCAGCTTGGCGTTGGTCAGCCGGTTGGCTGCGGCCTGGGCAAAATGAAACGGCATGAAAATCGTGCCGTCCACGGCCTGATAGGACACTTTGAGCTTGGCACTGATCCGGCCCCTTCGGGAGGATACGTTGACCACATCTCCCGTGCCCAGTCCCAGTTTTCTGGCGTCATTGTGAGAAATTTCCACAAAACATTCCGGTGAAAGCACATTCAATCCTTCCGTCCGGCTTGTCATGGTCCGGGTATGGTAATGGTACAGCACCCGCCCGGTGGTCAGCACATAAGGATAGTCCGCATCCGTCTGTTCCGCCGGCGGCTGATGCTCGATGGCATGGAACCGCCCTTTGCCCCGGGTGAACTGGGTGGTGTGCAGAATCGGGGTCCCGGGATGGCTTTCATCCGGACAGGGCCAGGGTATTCCGACTTTTTCAATACGCTCCCAGGTAATGCCCCGGTAAGACGGGGTCACGGCACAGATCTCTTTATAAATCTCATGGCTGTTTTCATATGTCATGTCATAGCCCATGCGTTTTGCGATTTCACACAGGATCTCCCAGTCCAGCCTTGCCCCTTCAGGAGGTTCCACCGCCTTTCTCACCCGCTGGACCCGGCGTTCGGTATTGGCAAATGTGCCGTCTTTTTCTCCCCAGGAGCAGGCGGGAAATACCACATCCGCCAGGGCCGTGGTTTCGGTTTCAAAAATATCCTGCACCACCAGAAACTCAAGATTGGAAAACGCTTTTTCCGAATGATGCAGGTCGGGGTCCGACACCATGGGATTTTCTCCCATGATATACAAGGACTTCAATTCTCCGTCATGGGCCTTTTCGATCATTTCCGTCACGGGCAGACCGGGTTTGGCAGGTATATCCAATACATTCCAGGCGGTTTCATACTTTTTTCTGATATCCTCATCGGTCACGGCCTGATAGGCGGTGAACACGTTGGGAAGTCCACCCATATCACAGGCACCCTGGACATTGTTCTGCCCCCGCAACGGATTGACCCCGCCGCCGGGTTTGCCTAAATGCCCGCACAGCATGGACAGGTTGGCCAGGGACTTGACATTGTCGGTTCCGCAGGTATGCTGGGTGATCCCCATGCAATAGCAGATGGACGCAGCCGGGGCTTTGGCGAATTCCCGGGCCACCTCGATGATATCCTGGGCAGCGATTCCCGTAATCTCTTCAACCCGTTCCGGGGTATAGGAAGCCACAACCTCCTTGAGTGCGTCAAAATTTTCCGTGCGGTCCGCAATAAAGGTTTTGTCATGCAGGTCTTCTTTGATGATCACATGCATCAGTCCGTTGATCCAAGCAATATCCGTTCCGGGATTCGGCCGCAGCCACCTTGTGGCATTATTGGCCAGTTTGACGAACCTAGGATCGATCACCACCAGTTTTTTGCCTTTCAGGGCGGCCCGTTTCATGAACGTGGACAGGACCGGATGATTTTCCGTGGTATTGGACCCGGCCACCAGAATCAGGTCTGATGTCTCGATATCTGCAATGGTGTTTGTCATGGCACCGCTTCCAAATGCTGCAGCCAGACCGGCTACGGTGGAGCTGTGTCACAGTCGCGCACAATGATCGATATTGTTTGTCTTAAGTACGGCCCGGGTGAATTTCTGGGCAATATAATTGTCTTCATTGGTGGCCCGGGCCGATGTGAGCACGCCCATGGCATCCGACCCGTGCTTCTCTTTGATTTGTGTGAGTTTTTCCGCAACCAGATCCAGGGCTTCATCCCAGGAGGCCGGTACCTGTTTGCCGTCTTTTTTGATCAAAGGCGTGGTCAACCGGTCCGGGGCTCCGACAAATTCAAATCCATACCGGCCTTTGACACAGAGCATGCCGTTGTTGGGGGGCAGGTTGCGGTCGGCCCCGTCAATTTTGACGATTTTATTGTTCTGGACATGAACATCCATCTGACATCCCACTCCGCAGAACGAACAGGTGGTCCGCACGGTGCTGGTGGGAACAAACCGGTCATCTCTGAACGCTTTGGTGGGAATCAATGCCCCGACCGGGCAGACCTGAACACATTCCCCGCAGAACACGCAGCTGGATGTCATCAATGTATTGCCGGTACCGGCGACAATTTTTTCATTGGTGCCTCGAAAACCGTAATCAATGGCCTGGTTCACCTGAAGCTCGTTGCAGGCAGCCACACACCGGCCGCACAGGATACACCGGGACATGTCCCGGATAATAAAAGGATTGTCCTTTTCTATGGGCACTTTCACCGGTTCTCTGTGACGGCCGCTGACCCGGCCCTTGACCTGGTACCGGTACGCCAGGGCCTGAAGTTCGCAATCCCCCCACACCGGGCACAGTTCCTCTTTCTGCTCGTTTTCCATGGCCTTGATCTGAAAATCGGTCCATGATTCATCCGCAGACGCACCGATATCACAGTTATGATTCCCTGAATCCAGCATCAGACCAATGTAAAATCTGCGGTATTCAACGATTTTCGGGGATTCCGTATGAACGATCATGCCGTTTTTGGCTGGTGAACTACAGGAAGACACCAGCTTTTTTCCCCAGGATTCCTCCAGTTCCACAATACAGACACGGCAGGCGCCGGTGGCGCGGGTGCCTTTCAAGTGGCAAAGATTGGGGATATCAATGTTGTTTTCCTGTGCAACGTCCAGAATGGTCTGGCCGGGTCTGAATTGATAGACGTGACCATTGATGGTAATGCTGTTCTGATCCATGGTGAACCCTTCCTTAAATTTTTACTTTCCCATCATCCCTTGTTTCAGGCAAAAAACAATTTTTTCGGATGTATCACAGTCCCCTGATGATGTCAATAACCCGACCGTTGAACGGACACATGACACAGGACATGGAACAATCCACGGGTCCGCCTGGTTTGACCTGTAAAAATTGTTCTTGACATCCGGGGGTTGAATTTTTAGCCTGATTCAATCCATTCACTAAAAACCAAACAGGATGAAACAGGAAGAATAATGACCAAAGTTGAAGCAAGAAACGCGTTATTCGACTATCCGGTCAAGCTGTCACCCCGGGTGACGGTGCTGGGAAATTACTACATCAATCTGTTCCTGATTCAGGGTGATAAAAGCACCGCCCTGTTCGAGGCCGGGATCTCCGGGATGGTGGACACGGTAATCCATCAACTGGATCACCTGGGCGTGGTACCGGATTACCTGATCGTCAGCCATCCCCATTCCGATCATATCACCGGACTGGCCGGGCTGATGGAACGGTTTCCTGAGGCAGAGGTGATCACCGGGCCCGGGGCCGGAAAATTCATCTCCCATCCCAAGGCCGGGCCGCTCATGCTGGCCGAAGACGCGTTCATGTCCAAAGGGCTGGCTGCAAGGGGCATCTTGCCGGGCCGGCCGCCGCTTGACAGCATTCCGGATCTGTCAGACGCCCGGGAGGTGGCAGACACGGCCGTGCTGGATCTGGGAGGCGTTGCTCTGGAACTGTTTCCGGTGAAAGGCCATTCCCCGGGCAATATTCTGGGACGGGTGGAAGATATCCTGTTCTGTTCGGACAGCCTGGGGTTTCATTTTCCGGGAAGAGGCTTCTGGCCTTTGTTTTTCACGGGCGCCGGCGAATACCTGGACACGCTGGCTCAGATTCAGGCCATGGCGCCGGCCATCGTGTGTCCGGGGCATCAGGGGCCGCTGCAGCACCCGGCGGCCACCGCGGGGATTCAGGCCGGTATCGACACGGCCCGTGATTTCATCAAGAGGGTCACCCGGACATCCCTGACGGACCGGGAACTGGAGGCCCAGCTGTTCAATGAAAGCTACCGGGATGAATTCACCTTGTACACCAAAGAAAACATCGCCAACTGCAACCGGCTTTTGATCAAACGGGCCCGGCAGATGGCGGCCTGACCCCGGAGGGTGAGTGATGAGCAACACCCGGTTTTCAGACCGGATCCGCCCGTTGCGGAACGAAATCGACCGCATCGACACCCAGATTCTGACACTTTTGGCCAGACGTCAGGAACAGGTGGACCAGGTGGCGGCCCTGAAAAAAAAATGCGACATGCCGGTGTACCACCCAGCCAGGGAAGAGGACATGATCTCCCGGCTCAGAACCCAGGCCTCAGAAAAAGGACTGGACCCGGATGTCACGGAAAACCTGTTCCGGGTGATCATCCGCCAGTCCCGGGTCAAGCAGACCTTTTCCATGCAGTACAAGGGGGTCCGGCCCGGTGCTGCCGTGCTCATCATCGGCGGTGCCGGACAGATGGGGGCCATGTTTGCCGATCTGTTTGAAAAATCCGGTTACCGGGTCCGGATTCTGACGGAATCGGGCTGGGAAGCGGCCCCCCAACTGTGCGAAGCCATCGACCTGGCCCTGGTGTCGGTGCCCATTGAACACACCGTACCGGTCATCGAAAAAATTGCCCCGTTCCTGCCGGACACGGCTCTTCTGGCTGACCTGACTTCCATAAAAAAAGACCCGTTAGCGGCCATGTGCAAACATCACACCGGGCCGGTCCTGGGACTGCATCCCCTTTTCGGCCCCACCACCAAGTCTTTTGACAAACAGATCATTGTCTACACACCGGGCCGGGACATGACCGCCGGCCACTGGCTGGTGGAACAGATGGGTCTGTGGGGGGCCATTCCGGTTCAGGCCACGGCCCAAGAGCATGATGACATTATGGAGATCGTCCAGGCCCTGCGGCATTTTGCCACATTCTGTTTCGGCCGGTTCCTGTTTGAAAAACAGGTGAAAATTCAGCGCACCCTGGAGTTTTCCAGCCCCATCTACCGCCTGGAGCTGGGCATGGTCGGCCGGCTGTTCGCCCAGGACGCCGGACTGTACGCCCAGATCATTTTTGCCACCAAAGAACGCCGGGAGCTGCTGAAACAGTTTGTCGCCTCGTTGACCCGGCACATGGACATGCTTGAAAACAGGGATATTCCGGCTTTTGTCCGCCAGTTCAACGACATCGCCGAATGGTTCGGCCCTTTCAGCGACCAGGCGTTGCGGGAATCCACCTTTCTTATCGACCGGCTTATCGAACGGTTTTAACGCAGGCCTGATCCCGATTAATAATTGGTGAG
>CALGAJ010000372.1 GCA_937951975.1 uncultured Desulfotignum sp. | reverse complement strand
GACGGGGTGGAGGCCAGCTCGAAATTGGTCATCATGTTCACCACCTGGGTCACCTGCTGGCGCAATGAGTTGGTCAGGCTGTTGATGCGGCATCCCAGAAGCGACCCGTTGCCCAGATACGTGACTTTTTCCGGCTCGATCTCCGGCAGAAGCCCGATGGTGATGGCGGATGCCAGGTCCACATAGGATCCGAACCCGCCGGCCAGGATGATGCGCTCGATGTCGTTCACCTTGAGACCGATCTCGTCCAGCAGCGTCAGGGCGGCCGAATACATGGCGCCTTTGGCCCGGATCAGGTTGTCCAGGTCCGGCTCGGTGATGGTGATGTCCCGCTCGATCTGGGTGTCTTTTTCATACACCAGCACATATTCCCAGATATCGTCGGTCTGCCGGATTCTGGGGGTGTCCAGCTCCTGGTTGAACTTGCCCCGGGAATCGATGATCCCGGTCTCCAGCATCCGGGCCGCCAGGGTGATGAGCCCGGACCCGCAGATGCCTTTGGCCTTGACATTGCCCACGGTGATGATCATGGGTTCATAGGTGACCGGATTGATGGACACATCCTCCACAGCGCCTTTGGCGGCCCGCATCCCGAACTTGACCCCGCCGCCCTCGAACGCCGGACCCGCCGAAGCGGCCGTGCACACCATCCATTCCTGGTGCCCGATGGCGATTTCCGCGTTGGTGCCGATATCCATGTACAAAGTCAGTTCCGGAGACCGGTACATGCCCGATGCCATGATGCCTGAAATGATATCCCCGCCCACATAGGACGACACCCCGGGATACACCAGGGCCGTGGTGTGCTCGGCCAGTTCCAGACCGATTTCCGTGGCATAGAACGGCGGGTACAGAATGGAGGCCGGCACGTAGGGATCTCTGCGGATGTAGCTGGGATTGATCTTGAGCAGCAGCTGGGTCATGGTGGAGTTGCCGGCCAGGGTGATGGTGGAGACTTCATGGATGTCGATTTCAGCTTTTTTAATGATCCCTTTGATGATCTTGTTGATGGTTTCCACCACCCGTTTGTGCAGGGTGGCCAGCCCGTCCCCTTTTTCCGCGTACATGATCCGGGAGATCACATCCTCGCCATAGCTGATCTGGGCGTTGAACTCCCCCTGCTGGGCCAGGACCTTGCCGGTGTGCAGGTCCAGGACCTGGCCGAACACCGTGGTGGTGCCGATATCCACGGCAACGGCAAAATTTCTGCCCGTGGTGTCTCCGGGTTCGAGATTGATGATCTGGTTCTTGCCGTCCGCTCTCACCGGCCGGGCAATGGTGGCGGTCACCTTGAAATTTTCCTGCCGGATAATGTCCGGCACCCGGCGGATCAGGTTCAGATCCATGGTCAACCTGTGTTCATCATGATGAATCCGGAGATGGTGCATGATCCTGGCCACATCGGCCCGGTTGTCGCCTTCCACCGCCGGATCCAGTTCCAGATAAATTTTTTCCACCGGCGGAATGAACAGCCCGTCCTGTTTGAGGTCCTCCATATCCACGGTCATGGCCCGGGCCGTGTGGCGGTCCATGGTCTGGGTGAGGCGGCTGGTCTCCATTTCCGATTCCACGGGAATCCGCACGGTCAGATCCGACGTCACTTGAGCCAGGCAGGCCAGGCGATATCCCTGTTCCCGGTCCTGATCCGTCAGTTTTTCGGAAATCCCGCCTGCCACTTCCCCGGATTCGATCTTCACCCGGCACTTGCCGCACACCCCGCCCCCGCCGCAGGACGCATTGATATGAACCCCGGCCTCCATGGCGGCCCGGATCAGGCTTTCGTTGTCCGCCACAGTGATCTGTTTATTATGCGGTAAAAACTGAATGGTATGTGTCATAGAAGACTCTCCCTTTGGTAATTGTCTGTTCATCCATATGAAACAGCGGTCTTGAAGAAAACCGCCGGATTGTTTTGACCAGCGTCAAGTATACCTGCTGCCCGGTCTTTTGCCAAGGAACAAACCCAAAATAGCATTGAATTTTATGCAGGTTTATGAAATTATGCAGACATCTGAATTGGTAACAACCGGTCATCAAAAAGGGACAGCCTATGAAGACAGTGGATGAAGCAAAACTCAGGGAAATATTTGGTGAAAAAAACATCAAGACGGACCCGTCTGATCTGTATTCGTTCGGATCGGATTCCTCGGTTCACCATGCCATGCCCTGGGCCGTGGTCAGACCGGACAACACCGAACAGGTCCAGAAACTGATGGTTTATGCCAACGAGGCGATGATTCCGATCATTCCCCGGGGCGGGGGATCGGGTATGTGCTGCCAGACCGTGCCCATCCAGGGCGGCATCGTCCTGGACATGAAACACATGAACCGGATTCTGGAGATCAACCTGCCGGATGTGTACTGCCGGGTGGAGCCCGGCGTGGTGGATGACGACCTGAACCTGGCCCTCAAGCCCTACGGCATGTTTTATCCCCCGACGCCGGCATCCTCGCGCATCGCCACCATCGGCGGGGAAATCGCCAACAATGCCTCAGGGGTCCGGTCCGTGAAATACGGGGCCACCCGGGACGCGGTCCTGGGCATGAAAGTGGTGCTGCCCAACGGCGATCTGGTCACCCTGGGCGCCCACACCCGGGTGGAAGCCTCCGGCTACCAGCTGCACAAACTCATGGTGGGATCAGAAGGCACCCTGGGCGTGGTGGTGGAAGCCACACTCAATTTTGTGCCGATCCCCGAATACCGGTGCATGGGTATTGCCAATTTCGACCACCTGTCCCATGCCGGGGCCGCCATCGGGGAGATCATGGCCTCCGGGGCCATCCCCTACATGCTGGAGCTGGTGGATTCCGTGGCCATCCAGGCGGTGAACAAAACCATGAACCTGGGCCTCAAGGAAGTGGCCGCCTCTTTGATCTTTGAAGCGGACGGCATGGTCAAGGAAGCGGTGGATTACGAGATCAACAAGATGAAAGAAATCTGTAAAAAGCATCACGGCAGCGATATCACCACCAGCTACGATCCCAAGGAACGGGCAAAAATCTTCATGGGCCGCAAAAAACTGTTTCCCGCCCTGTCCAAATATGATGACAGCCTGTCCTCCACATCCCTTGCCGATGACATGGCCGTGCCCTATTCCAGGATGGCGGACATGGCCGGCAAAATCCACGAGGTGGCAAAGAAAAACAATATCATCATGACCGCATACGGCCACTGCGGGTCCGGGTGCATGCACACCAAGATCCTCATGGACACCAAAAATCCGGAACAATGGGCATCGGCCCGGAAAGCCATCACGGAAATCTATGAATTCGTGCGGTCCGTCCACGGCACGACATCGGCGGAACACGGCATCGGCCTGTCCAAGGCGGAGTCGTTTAAAGTGGAAAAAGCCGATTCCCTGAAACTGCTGCAGACCATCAAGCAGGCACTGGACCCCAACAACATCCTGAATCCGGGCAAGCTCATGCAGGCCCCTGAAGACTGGGTCACGGCAACGGGTCTCAGATATGCCGTGCACAACTGATCCATCCCGATGAATTAATTCAAAATTTTATGAGGTTATGACATATGGTGACAAAAGAAAAGACCCGGTTCACACATCTGAAAAAGTGGGAATCTACCCTGTCTGCCTGTATCCGGTGCGGTTATTGTTTTGAGCATTGCCCCATGTTTAAATATACCG
>CALGAJ010000371.1 GCA_937951975.1 uncultured Desulfotignum sp. | reverse complement strand
CCAGATCCACTCCCGGGATATACGGATGTCCACTGTTTCCCATGAAAACAGCCAGGTCATTGTCACAGGAGAACTCATCGACACCCGGTATATCCGGATATTCGACATCACGGGCAAAGTCCTGGAACCCGGCACCATCCATCACATCCGCCTGTTCTGCCGGATCGCCCCGGATCCGTTGCGCATCCTGGAGGCCCAGGCGGACATGCCCGTCATTCCCATGGAAGACTGCCGCACCACCCTGGACCGGGTGCCTTTTTTAACCGGGCTGGAGATCAAACCCGGGTTCACCCGCAAGGTCAATGAAATCATGGGCGGCACTCAAGGCTGCACCCATCTGGCCACTTTGACCAAAGCCGTGGCCCAGGAAATCGTTCATGGCTGGCTCACTGAAAAACGCCGGGAACCCGCCCCGGTGCCGGACAATCCTGAAGATATCAAGGAAAAAGAATTTCTGGTGGATTCCTGCCGTATGTGGAAAAAGGACGGTCCCAAGATCCGGGCCCTGGCCCAGGCCATTCAACAGGCTATTGATACCAAAAATAGCTGAACACTTGCCTGTTCACTGCCGGATGGCCAGGCGTTTTTCAAAAAACGAGATGGTGCGGGACAAGGAAAATGTCAGGATGAAATACAAAAGCGTGATGGTGATCCAGATTTCAAAGGTCAGAAACGTGGCCGCCATCAGCTCCATGCCCTGGAAGGTGAGCTCCTGGACCGAGATGACCGAGACGATGGCGGAATCCTTGATGGTTGAGATAAACTGGCCGGCCAGGGGGAATGCGGCCCGCCGGAACGCCTGGGGCAGAATCACCAGGCGGAAGGTGTTGAACGGGGACAACCCCAGAGACCATGCCGCTTCCCATTGACCGCCGGACACCCCGTTGATCCCGCCCCGCACGATTTCAGAAATATATGCCCCTTCATAGATGGCCAAAGCGGCGGCCGCAGACACAAAGGCATTGATCTGCCCGGGTTCCGCCAGAAACAAAGCGATGATCCGGGCCACGGGTGCGCGCTGATTCCGGACCCAGTGATCCAGGCCCAGGGCATCCAGGAACTGGGAGGAAACAAAATAATAGAACAGGATCACCAGAACCAGCGACGGAATGTTTCTCACCGTCTCCACATAGAACCGGCTGATCAATTGCCCGGCAAACCCGCCCCGGGCACCTGTGATGCCGGACAGGGTGCCCAGAACAAAGGCAAGCCCCATGGACCAGATACTCAGCTTGAGGGTGGTGCCGAATCCCTGGAGCAGCATGTTGGCATGGAACCGGCCGGTCTCAGGATCCTTGAACAGAAAATAACCGGGAATGGACTGCCAGTCCCAGTGATAGTCCAGCACATGGATCATGCGCACAAAAAAAAACAGGACCCCGGCAGTCACGGCCAGTCCCACGGCCAGATCCACCAGGGTCAAACGTTTGACATATTTATTTAACAAGATCTTCCCAGTCTCTGGATTCAAACCAAAAGGCTTTTCTCTCCTTTAAAAACCCGCTGGCATGCTGATTGATGATCCAGTTGTTGAAAAAATTGAGTGCATCCGGATCCCCCTTGCGGATGGCAAACCCGATGGGCTCTCTGGTAAAATTTTCTTCCAGAGGCACAAACAGCTTGTCCGGATATTTCAAGGCATGGAACACCGGCATGGGGGCTGAAGAGACCACGGCATGGACCCGGCCCAGGTTCAGCTCCTGCAGGGCCTGGCTTTCGTTTTCAAACAATCTGAGCCGGGCGTCGGGAAGAAACTTTCTGGCGGCCTGTTCCGCCGTGGTTCCCATGCGCACGGCAATGCTCACCTCTTTGGTGTTGAAATCGCTTAACGTGGAAAATCCCTTTGCTTTTTCCCGGTGGGCCACCATGGACATGCCCGAGTAATCATAGGGCGCGGTAAAGTTCACCTTGAGATTGCGCTCAGCCGTGATCCCCATGCCGCCGATGATCACATCGAATTTACCGGTCATCAGGGCCGGGATAATCCCGGACCAGGCCGTGGGCACAAACTCCACCGCCACGCCCATGTCCTTGGCCAGCTGCCGGGCCACATCGATCTCAAATCCGACCAGTTCGCCCTGTTTGTCCTTCATGGCCCAGGGCACGAACGTGGACATACCCACCCGGATCACCTTGTCTTTCTGGATCTTTTCAATCACGCTCTCTTTGGAAAGCCGGTCCCCGGTTTCCCCGGCCAGGCACAGGGCCGCCGGCACAAGCAGAAGAATTCCCACGGTTATCAGTACTTTTTTCATATCCATCAATGTTCTCCTTTTCCGTTTAAGTTAATCCACCCGTCTCATCCGGGTTTCGATCCGCCGGATGATAAAAGACAGGGTCGCTGTAATGGACAGATAACATAATGCCACGGCAAACCAGATTTCAAAAGTCAAAAACGTTTCAGATACGATTTTTTGCCCCTGCATGGTCAGATCATAGATGGAAATGGTGCTGACCAGCGCGGAATCCTTGATCAGAGACACACTCTGGCCGGCCAGCATGGGCAGAGTCTGGCGCAGCATCTGGGGAACAATCACCTTGTAGTAGGTGGCAAACACCGGCAGCCCGATACTCTGGGCCGCCTCAAACTGACCTTTGGGAATATTGATGATACCCGATCGGATGATCTCCGACGAATACGCCCCTTCAAACAGGCTCAAGGCGATCACTGCGGAAGTGAAGGCGGACAGGTCCAGCACCGGGGAGATGACAAAATAAATGACAAAAATCTGGATCAGCAGCGGGGTGTTGCGGATGGTTTCCACATACCCCCAGGCCAGCACCCGCAAAGACAGATACGCAGACAGTCTCGCAAATGCGGACACCATTCCCGCTACCAGTGCAAGCACCAGGGAAACCGCGGAAATCTTCAGGGTGACCCACACCCCCTGGAGCAGCACCCCGGCCGCAAACCGTCCGTTCTCAATGGAAAAAAAATACGGAACCACCCGGTACCACTGCCAGTTATAGGACAGGTTCCGGTACCCGATCACCCCCACCAGGATCAGCACGGCGGTAAATACCGATGCAACAATTATATTTTTTCTGTGCGTCATTTATCTTTGCTCCGCCCAAACAACAAGCAAAGACAATACCACAGGGACAAAAAACCCGCCAGATTTAATACGGTTTAAAACTGCCGGATTGAATCCACGATAAACGGGGTGCTCTGGGTGGCCACACTCTTTTTTTTCACCCAGATCCGGGCCATGGACACGGAGTTGCCGTCAATATCGGTAATACTGGCCAGTTCCTCGGCAAACCCGATATCTTTGATCTTGAACTCATAGTAAAAAGTTCCGGCAGTAAACGGGTCAGCAATCAGAATGATTCTGTCCGGGTCCCAGGGATGTTTCCGGGGAGATCCGGAAAACGGCACATGATCTTTTCTGTCCGCATGCCTGGACGTTGAGGAGGCCTGAATCTCGAATTCTTCGATGGCATTCAAAGACGTTACATTCATGAACTTTCTCCTGTACGGTCCAATCAGGAATATCCATTAATTCTGCTGTCTCATGCGTGAGACAATATCCGCTATTTTTTCACCCCCCGGGGTGGCGGCATCCGGGTTGACCTTCACCAGTTCTTCCCAGGCGGCCATGGCCCCTTCCAGGTCGTTGAGATCCGCCATGAGCACCACGCCCTTGTTGAACAGGGCCGTTTCAAATCCCGGAGATGCGGCAACCGCCCGGTCAAACGCCTGGATGGCTTTGTCCGGGTCCCCGTTCCGGCGGTGCATCACGCCCATGTCCGTGAGAACGGCCGGATCTCCCGGCGCCAGGGCCAGTGATTTCTGATACGCCTGGATGGCTTTGTCCGGCTGATTCGAATCAAAATATCCATGGCCCAGATTGGCCCAGGCCCGGGGATCCTCAGGCTGTTCCTGAACGACAGCCTCCAGTTCCGCGATTTTGTCATCCATGCCGGATGAGGGCATTCCAGGTGTCGTGGCAGGATTCCCGGAACCGGATGCCTGGGGGGGATGCGTGTGCGCCCCGGTACCGGAATGATCATCCGCCAGCTTGAACGAGGTAAAGGCGGCCCCGGCAATGAATCCGATTGTCAACGAAATCAGAATAGTCATGTAAAGTGCCTGGCGTGACACCGTTTGTGTGTGTTCAGTCGTTTTTGTTTTCATGTGTGTCTCCATTCAATCAATCCGGCAGTCCGGGCAGGTGAAAATCGTGCATAAGGTATATCATCCCGCTTAAATGTCAACCCGGCCTTTTCAGCCGCTTTTCATTCACCTTTGCCTGAAAAAGTCACAATGGCATTCATTGTATACTTGACATATCAAATATAAAATTGTTATCTACTTCAGGCAAACCATAATAACGAGGCGTCTGACATATGGAAAAATTGCCGTTGTCGGATGCGAATCATACACGGTAAAGATAAACCATATAATCATTTGACCGGATGATTGATAAAGAAAGGAACGATTCATGGCAGAAGCGGTGATAAAACTGGGCAAGAAAAAGGCCCGGAGTTTGTTTATTGACAAGGTCAAGGAAATTCTGCCGGAAGGCGGAAACCTGAACGCCTGCCTGACCTGCGGCGCCTGCTCATCAGGGTGCCCGGCCACAGGCTTGAGAGACATGGACCCGCGCAAATTTCTGCGCATGGCCGCCCTGGGCATGGACGAGGAGATTGCCGCCTCTGACTGGCCCTGGATGTGCACCATGTGCCAGCGGTGCATCTATGTCTGCCCCATGAAAATCGATATTCCCCAGCTGATTTTCAACGCCCGGGCCCTGCGGCCCAGGGAAGAACGGCCCAAGGGTATCCTGGGCTCCTGCGACATGGCATTGAGAAACGAGACCCGTTCCGCCATGGGCACCACGGAAGAGGACTTTGAGTTCGTGGTCGAGGATGTGCTGGAAGAATACCGGGAAGCCCAGCCGGAATTTGCCGACATGGAAGCCCCGATTGACAAGGAAGGCGCCGAGTTCTTCCTGAACCAGAATTCCCGGGAACCCGTGACGGAACCCGATGAACTGGTGCCCTTATGGAAAATCCTGCACCTGGCCGGTGTGGACTGGACCTATGGCAGCAAGGGATGGGCCGGAGAAAACTACTGCCTGTTCCTGGCTGATAACGATGGATGGAAAACGGTCACCAAAAGCAGCGTGGACCAGGCCAACAAGCTGGGGTGTAAGACGTTCCTCAACACCGAGTGAGGGCACGTGACTTTCTCAGTCCGGGCCGGACTGAAAAAATTCAACCTGGAACACAACTTTGAAGTCAAAAACATCTATGAGTATTATGCCAAATGGATCCGTGAAGGCAAACTCAAGGTGAATTCCGACTGGAACAAGGATCTGAAGATCAAATTCACGGTCCAGGACCCCTGCCAGATCGTTCGGAAAAGCTTTGGTGATCCCATTGCCGAAGACCTGCGGTTCGTCGTCAAATCCGTGGTGGGGGAAGAGAATTTCATCGATATGCAGCCCAACCGCTCCAACAACTACTGCTGCGGCGGCGGCGGCGGATTCCTGCAGTCCGGGTTCAAGGAAGAGCGCCTGCAATACGGTAAAATCAAGGATGAACAGATCAAAGCCACGGGTGCGGATTACTGCATTGCCGGATGCCATAACTGCCACGCCCAGATCCACGAGCTGAGCGAGCATTACGGCGGGAATTACCCGGTGGTTCACCTGTGGACACTGATTTGTCTGTCGTTAGGAATCCTGGGCCCCAATGAACGGGAATACCTGGGCGACGACCTGAAAGAGGTCAACGTGTTCCATCCGGAAACCGCCATGTAGCATCTTAGTTTCACATTGGATCAACCCAAAGGGGGGCCGGCAAAATTTACCATCTTCGCCGAACCCCCTTTTTTGTAAAATCAAGGAACCATTTGCATGAAAACATCACCTATCAACCCCTGTTTTTATCTGTCCGGCATGGTCTTTCTGGTATTTTTTCTCATGGGTTTTTTTCTGCCGGCATTTGCCCAGACCGTGAAGTTCGGCCACGTATCCCCGCCGTTTCACGGCCAGGCCAAGGGCGTGGATGCCTTTGCCGACTATGTGAAGCAAAAGACCGGCGGGGACATTGACATTGCCACGTTTCCGGCCGGACAGCTGGGCGGGGAACGCTCTTTAGCCGAACAGGTACAGGCCGGGACCCTGGAAATGGCGGCGGTTGCCACGGCCGTGCTTCAAAATTTCGTGCCCCAGTGCAGCATTCTGGACATGCCGTTTCTGTTCCCGAACCGGCAGACCCTGTATGCCACCATTGATGATCCCCAGGTGCAGGAACGCATTTTTTCCTATTTTCCCCAAAAAGGATTCATTGCCATCGGGTGGACGGAAAACGAATTCCGGGATTTTTCCAACAACAAGCGCCCGGTGCGGACCCCGGATGACCTCAAAGGCCTGAAAGTCCGGGTCATGAATTCGCCCACGTATCTGGACACGTTCCGGCAGCTGGGGGCATCTCCGGTGGCCATTCCGTTTCCTGAAACCTACAATGCCCTGCAGACCGGTGTGATCGATGCCCAGGAAAATCCGCTGATCACCTCCATTCTCATGAAGTTCACGGAAGTGACGCAATATGTGACCCGGACCCAGCATTGTGTCACGGAATGTGTCATTATTGTCTCCGTCGATTACTGGGAAAGTCTGACCCCGGCCCAGCAGCAGATCTTCAGGGATGCGGCCCGGCAGTCCATTGAAATCAACCGGACGGTCACAGCGGCCCTGCATGATTCCCTGCCCAAACTCAACATGTCTGTGGATGCCTATGCCAAAGCCAACAACATTGAAATCATTGATTTATCCGAAGAAGAGCGCGAGCGGTTCCGCAAAGCCATGACCCCGGTCTGGGACAAATACCGCAAGAAAATCGGGGACGATCTGTTTGATTTTGTGCTGGAAAAAATTGAAACCCACCGGATGTAATCGGTTTTTTCTTTTTATTCACCGCATGGAAGAGTTCACCCTGGTGTGGACCATTCTGATCCTGGCTTTGATCGGGTTTGTCCAGGTCATTTCCCGGTATGTGTTCAGCTATTCCTTTACCTGGTTTGAGGAACTGGGCCGGTATGTCGGTGTGTTTGTGGCGTTTCTGGGCGCATCCATCGGGGTGCGCACGGGCAGCCATTTTACCATGGATCTTCTGGTCACCCACATGACACCGCCCTGGCAGAGCCGGGTCCGGATTTTCACCAGCTGCCTGGCCGCCGGGTTTTTCTTTATCGTGGCGTACCATTCCTGGAAAATCGTGATGCGCATGCATGGATATGAAACCACCTCCCCCACCCTGCAGATACCCATGTATGTGGCCTATCTTCCCATACCGGTGTTTTGTGTGTTCATGGGGATCCGGTTTCTGATCACCGCCTTTGCCAGGGATATGAAAAGGCAGACACCATGATTCTGTTCATTGGTCTGTGCTTTACCGTGCTCCTGTTTGCGGGCGTGCCCATTGCCGTGATCCTGGGCGTGACCACCCTTTTGTCCCTGGTGTTTTTTTCCACCACCCCGTTGACCATCATCACCCAGCAGCTGTTCAACGCCCTGGACCAGTTCGTGCTCCTGGCCATTCCGTTTTTCATCCTGGCCGGGGCCGTCATGACACGGGGCGGCATTGCCCGGCGGCTCATTGATTTTGTCAATGCCCTGGTGGGCTGGTTCCCGGGAGGGCTTGCCATGGCCGGGATCCTGGGCTGCATTTTTTTTGCCGCCATTTCCGGATCCTCTCCGGCCACGGTGGTGGCCATCGGCGCCATCATGATCCCGGCCCTGATCAAGGCCGGGTATGGTGAAAAATTTTCCTTAGGGCTGATCACGGTATCCGGATCCCTGGGCATCGTGATCCCGCCCTCCATTCCCATGATCCTTTACTGCCTGGTCATGAACGTGTCCGTGGCCGAGATTTTCATGGCCGGGGTGATGCCGGGGCTGCTCATCGGATTCTCGATGATGGTGTACACCTTTTTTGTGGCCAGAAAGCACAACTGGCGCATTGACAGAAACGCTTCCGTGGCCCGGTTGATCGAAACCGGCAAGAACGGCATCTGGGCGCTGATGCTGCCGTTCATTGTGCTGGGGGGCATCTATTCCGGGGTGTTCACGCCCACGGAAGCCGCTGCCGTGTCCGTGGTCTATGCGCTGTTTGTGGAAATGGTGATCTACAAGGAATTCGGCATCAGAGACCTGACGGACGTATGCCGGGAAGCCGCCATTCTGTCCGCCTGCCTGCTGTTCATTCTATCGTGTGCCATGACCTTTATCTGGCTGCTCACGGCCGAACAGATCCCCCATCACCTGGCGGACATCATTATCCGATACATTGACACGCCCTGGATGTTTCTGCTCACGGTCAACCTGCTGTTTCTGGTCCTGGGATGTTTCATGGATGATGTGTCCGCCATGCTCGTGCTGGCGCCCCTGTTTCTTGAAACCCTGAACCGGTACGGCATCGACCTGGTGCATTTCGGGATTGTCATGGTGCTCAACATCCAGATGGGCATGCTCACCCCGCCTTTCGGCCTGAACCTGTTCGTGGCCTCGGGCATCACCAAAGCCCCGGTTGTGACCATTGCCCGGGGCGTGGCCCCGTTTCTGGTGATCATGCTGGCCTGCCTGATGCTGGTCACCTATATCCCGTGGATTTCCCTGGCCCTGCCCCACTGGCTGCTCAAGTAGGAACAGCCCCAAATGAACCGACATATAAAGGCACGTGCATAAAAGGAGTGTACAGTGATATCACCGGACCTGAAAAAACAGTTTCTGGCCATTGTGGACCCCGCCCGGTGGCTGGATGAAAAAGAGCCGCTTTTCTGCTATGCCTATGACGCGTTTGTGGAAGAATCCATGCCCGATGCCGTGATCTTCCCGGAAACCACAGAGGAGGTGTCTCAGATCCTGGCTTTGGCCTCGGCCCACAAGATCCCGGTCACGGGAAGGGGCGCCGGCACTTCGGTGTGCGGGGCCCCGGTGCCGGTCCGCCACGGCCTGGTGGTCTGCTTTTCAAAGATGGACCGGATCATCGAGGTCAACACAAAAGACCGGTACGTCATTGTGGAGCCCGGCGTGGTGAACGCGGATCTTCAGGCGGCCCTGGCCCCGGACGGGTTTTTCTTTCCCCCGGATCCCGGGTCCATGAACATGTCCACCATCGGCGGCAACATCGCCCAGAACGCAGGCGGTCCCCGGTGCCTCAAATACGGGGTGACCCTGGATTATATCCTGAGCCTGGAGGTGGTGCTGGCCTCGGGCAAAGTGATCACCTTCGGCAGCAAAAACATCAAAGATGTCACCGGATACAAGCTGGCGGCGTTGTTCTGCGGGTCCGAAGGCACCCTGGGACTGGTCACCAGAGCCATTCTCAAGGTCGTACCCGTGCCGGAAACCGTGAAAACCATCATGGCCACGTTCAAGGACCTGGATGACACGGCCAACGCGGTCACCGACATCATCGGCTCCGGGATCCTGCCGGCGGCCATGGAACTGATGGACCGGCTCACCCTGAACGCCATCGAGGACAAGGCCGGGCTGGGACTGGACAGAGAGGCGGCCGGCACCCTGCTCATCGAGGTGGACGGGGTGGCGGAAGCCTGTGACAAACAGATCCGGCAGATCTCGGAAAAACTGCATGCCCACCATGCCGTCCACATCCAGGAAGCCGGATCCGCTGCCGACCGGGAACGGCTGTGGACGGCCCGGCGCTCGGCCTACGGCGTGTTTGCCAAGCTGGCCCCGGACATCATTTCCGAAGATGTCACCGTGCCCGTGAGCCGGGTTCCGGAAATGGTGCGGCGCATCGTGCAGATCACGGATAAATACAATTTACGGGTGGGGGTTCTGGCCCATGCCGGGGACGGCAACATGCACCCCATGATCCCGGCGGACAAAAGCAATGCTGAAGAATGGGAGCGGGTCATGGCCGTATTTGACGAGATCTTCCGGGCCGCGGCCGACCTGGACGGCACCCTGTCCGGGGAGCACGGCATCGGACTGGCCAAGGCAAAATACCTGCCCCTGGTCATGGACCCGGGCACCATCGAGTTCATGAAAACCATCAAACAGGCCGTGGATCCGGACGGGATTCTGAACCCGGGAAAATTCGTATGACAGACCAGCCCATCCAGAACTGCGGCAAATGCGGGCTGTGCCTGTCCGTGTGCCCGGTGTACCAGATAATCAAACAGGAACAGGCCTCCCCAAGGGCCCGGCTCCAGCTCATCAAAGCGTTTGAAAAAAAAGATCTGACCGCTTCGCCTTTGCTCAAAGACCTGGTGTCCCAGTGTCTGATGTGCGGGGCCTGCAAGGTTGTCTGTCCATCCGGTATCAATCACTATGCCAGATTCATGGACATGCGGGAACAGCTGGCCCGGTCTTTACCGGAACCTCCGGCCATAAGGAGTCTGGTGTATCTGCTGGCCAAAGAATACCGCCTGCGCATGGGGGCCGGCCTGGCCCGGATCGGCCGGGGCCTCACCCCGGCAGCCCTGGAAAAAGCTTACAAAATCGGCACCATCCCGGTAAGCCGGTTTCCAAAGATGAACCGCCGGCCCCTGCGCAGCACCCTGCCCCGGGTGTCTTTTGCCAGGGGCAACCCCAGAGGGCGGGTGATCTATTTCACGGGATGCGCCACCAACTATATGTTTGCCGACACGGGAATGGCCACCGTCCATATCCTCACTCAGCTGGGGTATGAGGTGGTGATCCCGGAAAGCCAGACCTGCTGCGGCATCCCCATGATGTTCCACGGGGCCAGGGACCGGGCCGTGGTCAATATGACAACCAATCTCACAGCGATCCAGAAGGCCATGGGGGAAAACGAAGGCCTGCGCCCAAAAAATGCCCGGGATGCGGCCGCAGAAAACTGGGATGCCGTGATCGTGGACTGCACCACCTGCGGGGCCGCCCTGAAAGATGAATATCCGGCTTTAATGAACATTCCGGCCGGCAGCAGCCATGCCGCAGCCCTGACCCGAAAAATCCTCCCGGGCATGCCGGGCCTGATCGCCCGGAAAACCCGGGATATTCTCTCGTTTCTCCATGACCACATCGATGACCTGGCCGCTGCCATGACTTCGGACATCCCGAAGCACAAGGTGATCTACCATGCCCCGTGTCATTCGAAAAACAGCTTCAATTCCCTGGCAAAGGTTCAGGCACTGCTCACTGCCTTGCCCTGCTTTGACTATATCCCGGTTCCGGATGAAACGACCTGCTGCGGCGGCGGGGGCACTTTTTTCTATGAATACCCGGATATTTCCAAAAAAATGATGGCCAAAAAACTGGCCGGCGCCCGGACTTCAGGGGCTGACTTCTGGCTGACGGACTGCCCCGTGTGCCGGATCAACCTTCACGGCAACCTGTCTGAAAAAGACAACCGGATCGTGGTCCACCCCGTCACCCTGATCAGCCAGGGACTGGGAAAATGACAATCCATCTGAAAAAATGCCGCGCCCACATGACAGAAAAAAAGCGGCAGGACCTGCCGACTGAAACCATCCGGAACAAATATTCTGCTTGACATGCCACCGTTCTAAAGACTATTAGTAAAACCATTGAATGTTTCAGCCTGTATTATTTAACCTAGGCTGAAAAGATCCTCCAGGTGCTTATGAAGAACCGGAATACGATTCTTTAAGCTGAAAAGGGAATCCTTTAAAAATAAGGAAGGGGCCCGCCGCTGTAACCGGGGACGAAAGCCGCAGTTTGTCACTGTTTATTGACTGAATATAAACGGGAAGACGCGGCAATTAGAATGATCCGGAAGTCAGAAGACCTGCCTGGAAGGAATTTTGGGATTATTTTTCGTGGAAGAAAAATAATCCTGTTGTGGACCGGATTGAATACGGAATCCCCTGACTGTGATATTGAAAAATATCATGATCAGGGGATTTTTTTATTTAAAGGAGATGAAATCATGATCAAAAACTTCGTTCGTTTCATGCTGATCAGCTTGTCTGTCCTTCTGATTTCTTCAATGGCTTACGGCCAAACACCCGGCAAAGCGATTGTGCTGGCCAGTTTCGGCACCTCACATCCGGATGCGTTAAAAGCATTGACCAGCATTGAAGAAATCGTTCGAAAAGACCATCCCGATTATATGGTGACCCATGCGTTCACATCCAATATCATCCGGAAAATATGGCATGACCGCCGGAATGATACCGGATTTCTGGAAGCAAACAAGGAAATCAACAGGAATTTTTTATACGTGAAGTCGCCCCTGGCAACGGTTGCCGATCTTCAGGACCAAGGGATTAAAACCATTGTTGTTCAGCCCACCCATGTTTTTGCCGGGGAATCTTATGCAGATCTTTGCGCGTATATGTCTGGTCTGAACAGCATCAAAACCCTGCGTGAAAAATACATGCCTTTTGATCTCCTTGCTGTGGGCCGTCCGGCCCTTGGCGCACCGTCAGCAAACCATTTCTATCAAAAAGATATTCAGGCTGCGGCAAACGCACTTGAAAATGATATTAAAAAAGCAAAAAAAATGGGGGCTGCCATGGTCTATATGGGACATGGCAACGAGATATACTCCACAGGCGCATATGTTGAATTGGAAGATGCCCTGCGGAAAACCTACCCGGACATACGGGTATTTATCGGTGTGGTTGAAGGGTTCCCTTCGGTGAATCACGTGGCAGAAGGCCTGAAGCACACAGGTATTAAAAAAGTGTTTATGAAACCGTTAATGGTGGTGGCCGGCGATCATGCCGGCAATGACATGGCAGGAGATGAACAAGATTCATGGAAAACCCGGTTTGAGCAGATGGGAATGTCTGTCACCTGTGACATTACCGGTCTTGGTGAAAACGCCGGATGGGCAAAAATATACAGTGATCACATTTCTGATGTGATCAAAGATGTCGGTATCAAATAACATGAACGATACCCCGGGAAAAGGAATGAAAATGGTAACGGAAAACCTGGTTCTGCTGGGTCTTTTGTGCCTGATCGTGATCGGTTCCGCCGGGATGGGATATATTCCCGTCCCGTTTTCCGATGTGACCCGCAGTATTTTTGAAACGGTGTTCCCCGGCCCGGATGCCGGTCAGAAAATCGATGCCGTGATCCGGACCGTGGTCATGGATGTCCGGCTCCCAAGAATTCTGACCGCTGTTTTTGTGGGTGCCGGGCTTGCCGTTTCCGGGGCCGTGTACCAGGGGATTCTTTTAAATCCCCTGGCAGATCCCTTTACCCTGGGAATTTCCGCGGGCGCTGCATTTGGCGCATCTCTGGCCATCTTGTTTTTCCCTTCCCTGAACCTGTATATATTGCCGGGTTTTGCGTTCTCCGGTGCCGCCGTCACGCTTTTGATCGTGATTTTTCTGTCATCCGGACATACCTTTGACCGGCAGGGCCTTTCCTCAAACTCCCTGATCCTGTCCGGAATTATCGTATCCTCCATTTTGTCCGCCGGAATCAGCTTTTTAAAATACCTGGCCGATGAGCAGGTGGCCATCATCATTTTCTGGCTCATGGGCAGTTTTGCTTCCCGGACATGGATGGATGTGTCGCTTGTCAGTATTACCGTGGTGGGCGGCTTCATCGTGATCTATTACTTTTCCAGGGACCTGAACATCATTTCCTTAGGCGACCGGATGGCCGTCACCCTTGGGGTGGAAACCCGCCGGGTGATGCTTTACCTGCTTTTTACGGCCTCCTTTGTCACGGCGATATGTGTGTCCGTCTCCGGAATTATCGGTTTTGTGGGACTTCTGGTGCCGCACATGATGCGGTCCTTTGCAGGACCGGACAACCAGAGGCTTTTGCCGGTCTGTTTTCTGGCCGGCGCCATCCTCATGCTTTCCGCAGACACGGTCACCCGGGCCATACTTCCGGTTGAGATTCCCATCGGCGTGCTCACCGCATTGATCGGGGGCCCTTTTTTCTGCTTTATCTTCAGGAGAAACCATATGAGGGGCCGGCAATGACCGAAATCTGCCATGACATCCGGCAGGCGGTTTTTGCCTATGACCGGGACATCGTTCTCACCGGCATCTCGGAAACCTTTAAAAAAGGCCGGTTTTACGGAATCCTCGGACCCAACGGGTGTGGTAAAACCACCTTGCTGGACCTGATGGCCGGATTCATTCATCCCCACACAGGCGAAGTCCGGTTCATGGGGAAATGTTTAAAGAAAACCCCTAAAAAGATCCTGGCAAAACAGATAAGTCTGGTCTCCCAGAATTTTTATATCAACTTTCCCTATCGGGTATCCGACGTGGTCATGATGGGACGATATCCATATATACCAAGATTTTCCAGCCCATCGGCCCAAGACTTCCAAAAATGTGATCAGGCCATGGAAATCACGGGGATACGCCGTCTGAAAGGCCAGCTTGTCACTGAAATCAGCGGGGGTGAGCGGCAACGCACCGTGTTTGCCAGGGCCCTGGCCCAGGACACGGATATTCTTCTTCTGGACGAAGCCACGTCCAATCTTGACATCCGCCACAGTATCCATTTGCTTGACACGGTTAAAAAAATGGTGCGTGAAAAAGGTCTGACCGTTATCTCTGTATTTCAGGACATCAATCTGGCAGCGATATTCTGTGATGAAATGGTATTCATGAAAAAGGGAACCCTGGTCAAAAAAGGCCCGACACAGGACCTGATGACGGAACAAATGCTTGAAACTGTGTTTCATATTCAGTCAAAAATACGGTTCGAACCCCTTTACCAGGCCGGGCAGGCCGTGTTTAAAACAGGGAAAGCAGCATCATGGTGATACGAACGGGGATTTTCTTTTTTTGTATTTTCATCGGCCTGTTCACGCCAGGCGTTTCTGCGGATGTTACCGGGGATGTCACGCTTGTGGATGACACCACGCTGATCGACCAGTCCGGGCGGACCATCGATATGAGCCGGCCGTTTTCACGGATCATATCCCTTTACGGGGCCCACACGGAAAATCTGTTTTATCTGGGTCTGGATTCAGAGATCATCGGGGTGTCCCGATCTGATTCATATCCTGAAAAAGCACAGGCAAAACCGGCCTTTTCATACCATGATGACCCGGAACGGTTCCTGGCGGCCAGGCCGGACCTGGTACTGATCCGGCCCATGATCGACAGGGGGTATGCCAGGCTGACCAAACGGCTGGAGCAAAGCGGCATCACGGTTGTTTCCATCCAGCCCTCAACCATTGAACAGATGTATGAATACTGGAAAATATTGGGCCTACTGACCGGGAAAAAAGACACATCCCTTCGGATGATCCAACAATTTCAGGTGGCCGTTGAAAAATTCAGTGCCTATTCAAAAAACGTCACACCCCCCCAAAAAGTGTATTTTGAGGCCATCCATGACAAAATGAAAACCTTTTCCAATGGCTCCATGACTGATTTTGTTTTAAAAACCGCTGGAGGCATCAATATTGCCCATGATGCCAGGCCGTCCCGGGGAAGCAACATCGCCGTATACGGTAAGGAACGGATCCTGTCAAAAGCAGCGGATATTGATGTATTCCTGTCACAAAAAGGCCCCATGAACCGTCCAACCCTGGATCAAATCAAAAATGAGCCCGGATTTTCCGTGATCCGGGCGATCCGAAACAACCGGGTTTACATCATTGACGAACATATTGTTTCACGGCCCACCATGCGGCTGCTTCACGGCATCCACCAGACCGGAATACTGGTTTACCCCGAATTTTCAGGAACCGCCTGGGATACTGTGTTTCAGGAGGCCATCACCCCATTACCAGACAGGATATACAATGAAACCACAGGAAATTGAAACTTTAAGCTTCAAGATTATCGACAACGAAGCCCACGGCCATGGATTCGGACCGGCTGAATGGCCCGTGGTCCGGCGGCTGATTCACACCTCGGCTGATTTTGACTATTTAAACACCGTCCGGTTCCATACACATGCCATTACGGCAGGGATTGCCGCGATCCGGTCCGGAAAAAACATTATCACGGATACGGAAATGGCCAGATCCGGCATTCGGAAAACATCCCTGGTGCCATTCGGCAACCGGGTGATCTGCCGTATCAGTGACAGGGATGTCGCAGACGCGGCCAAAAAAAACGGGACCACCCGGGCCCTTGAGGCCGTGAACCGGTCTGTTCCGGAAATGCAAGGGGGCATTTATGTTGTTGGAAACGCTCCCACGGCCCTGTTACGTTTAATTGAACTGATTAAAGACAAAAAAGCCTTTCCTGCTCTGATTCTGGGTTTTCCTGTGGGATTTGTCAATGCAGCCGAATCCAAGGCACTTCTTCTGGAACACGATATCCCCTATATCACCAATACCGGCAGAAAAGGCGGCTCCAACATCGCCGCAGCGGCATTGAATGCGCTGATCATTCTTTCAATGGATACGCAGTCCTAACAACAGGAAAAAAACATGAATCCTTCAACAGGCACATTTTACGGTATCGGTGTCGGCCCGGGTGACCCGGAACTGTTGACCCTCAAAGCCGTCCGTGTGATCAACCATGTCGACGTCATCTTTGCGGCCTCTTCCATCAAAAACAGGCACAGCCTGGCTGTCGAAATCGCAAGACCCCACATTTCAGAGCATGCGGATATCCGGATGCTCCCCTTCCAGATGTCCAACAACGAAGACGAAAAAGAAACGCTGTGGGACGAAAACGCCCGGATGATCATGGCGGAACTTGAACAGGGGAAAAATGTGGCGTTCCTCACCCTGGGAGACGTGCTGACCTATTCAACTTACGGATACCTGATCCGGATCATCCAGCAGAAAAACCCCGGGATACCCATCCGGTCCATTCCCGGCATCCCCTCGTATCTGGCTGCCGCATCCCGGATGAATATGCCCCTGGTGGAAGGGGAGGAATCCCTTTTGATTACCTCCGGTGCCAGAGGAGGGAAAGCGCTGAGAAAATTTTCCGGTTGTCCGGAAAATGTGGTATTACTGAAAACCTACAGACATATGAAAGACATCAATGACGCCCTTGCAGAGGCCGGCCTCCTCAAAAACAGCCGGGGGGTCTCCCGGTGCGGCCGGAAAGGCGAAAAAATATTTGAGGACGTCACGGATCTTGAAAAACAAAAACCAGACTACTGGTCTTTGATCATTGCCAAACAAAATCTCAAATAAAGGACTTGGAAAAAATCAGGTTATGCCGGAATCCGCCGTTAAATACAGACCGCTTGCCGTTTCCCTGACGGTATCTGCCGCAATGCTCATGTCAGGACTGATCCTGATAGACAAGGTGACCGTGCAGCACCTGACCGACAGTTTGTTGATGCCCTTGCTCACCTTGATGGGGTTTATCGCAGCAGGCCTGGTTGCCGGACAGGTGATCGAGGCTTCCGGATGGACCCGGACCCTGGGGGTTGCCGCCAGGCCCTTTTTCAGGTTCGGTCATCTTGGTGACCGTTGCGGCGCCGCATTTACTGCGGCATTTGTATCCGGTGTCACTGCAAACGCCATGCTCCTTGATTTTTACAAAGAGGGAACCATCACCCGGCAGCAGCTCTTTGTGACCAATTTTGTGAACCAGTTTCCCGCTTATTTTCTCCACCTTCCCACCACTTTTTTCATTGTTCTGCCCTTAACCGGAAAAGCCGGGGTCATTTATTATTTTCTCACATTTCTGGCCACTTTTATCCGGACTTTTCTGTGTCTTGTGTACGGCCGTTTTTTTATTCACCCTGAAACCGGAATGGCAACCAACGGCAAAACGGCTGCTGTCCCCGGCGACCGGCAAAGCTGGAAAAAAATGCTCCAGGCCATCAAAGAAAAAATTCCCAAGCGCCTGGTAACTGTTTTTGTGTATGTACTGCCCGTATATATCGCTGTTTTCATGATCAATGCGCTGAATTTTTTTAATGCAGCCAACCAGCTCATCGCCCGCAACCTTTCCCTGGCGTTTATTCCCGTGGAAGCACTTTCCGTCGTGGTACTCAGCTTTGCTGCGGAATTCACTTCCGGTTTTGCCGCGGCCGGCGCATTCCTTGATGCCGGGCTCATCAATGTTGAACAAACGGTGCTTGCCCTTTTGGCCGGAAACATTATCGCCTTTCCGCTGCGGGCCATCCGTCACCAGCTTCCCAGGTATATGGGTATCTATTCGCCCAAAATGGGATTACAGATTCTTCTTTTGGGTCAGTTTTTCAGGGTATTGAGCCTGATTGCCGTTGGCATCTGTTTTTTTATGTTATATTGAGTTTTTTAAAAAAAATGGCAAAATCAAAACAAACAGGATTAAAACAAGGATTTACAACGGGGGCCGCCGCTGCCGCCGCCGTAAAAGGCGCCCTTTATCTTTTGCTGAAAAAAGAAAAAAAGCCATCCGTTACTATCGGTTTCATCGGTGGCGGCCACCGGGATATTGACATTTTTTCACTGGAAAAATCCGGTGAACAGACCGCCGTGTGCACCGTGATCAAAGACGCAGGCGATGACCCGGATGTGACCCACAAAGCGGAAATCGGTGCGGTGGTCTCCATAAAACAGACCGATGTCCCCGTGTTGACTATTTCAGGGGGGAAAGGCGTGGGACGGGTTACAAAACCCGGCCTTGAAATCTTGCCCGGGCATCCGGCCATCAATCCCGGCCCAAGACAAATGATCACATCCGTGGTTGAAGAGATGCTGGCGGACAGCGGCGGGTCCTTTGCCGTTTCCATAGAAATCTTTGTTCCTGAGGGAGAGGCCCTGGCCGGGCATACCCTAAACGCGCGGCTGGGAATTATCGGCGGCATTTCGATTCTGGGAACCACGGGGGTTGTCCGTCCCATGTCCCACGACGCCTATATTGCCACGATCCGGTCCTCTCTTTGTGTGGCCCGGGCATGCGGCGTGAAAAAAATATTTTTTACCACGGGAAGAAGAAGTGAACGGTTTGCCCAAAAATATTTTACCCATGATCCGGAAGAGGCGTTTATCCAGATGGGTGATTTTTTCAAACTGTCCCTTGAATCAGCCGCCGCTATGGGATTTTCAGACATCGTGCTGGCTGTTTTTTTTGGAAAAGCCCTTAAAATGGCCGATGGACTTCCCCATACCCATGCGGCAAAAACAGATCTGTGTCTGAAAACACTTTCCCGGTGGACACTGGAACTGACCGGAAATAAAGCGGCCGCCCAAAACATTGTATCCGCCAACACGGCAAGACAGGCTTTTTTGATGCTTGAAAATACGGCACGACCAGTGATCGCCCGGGTGGGGTCGGAAATAGTCCGCTCAGCCCGGTCTTTTTCAGGAATCTCTGTCAATATCCGGGCGATTATTTTTGATTTCAGCGGCAGGATCTATTTTGACTCAAATCCATCACAAAAGAAGACGTAAATCATGCTATCCGTCATTGGACTCGGCCTTTCCCGAAACGACCTGACCCAAACCCATCTGGCCCTCATACAGGCAGCGGATGTCCTTTCCGGCGGGGCCCGTCAGCTGGATCTGTTCCCGCTGTTTTCCGGAGAAAAAATTGAAATCAAAAAAAATTTAGACACCCTGCCCGGCCTGTTTCTGGACAAACTGGCACAAGGAAAAAACATTGTGGTCCTGGCTTCAGGAGATCCCCTTTTTTTCGGCATCGGCCCGTATCTGGCCGACCGCATTGGAAAAGACAGAATCAAAATATACCCCAATATCAGCGCCGTGGCAGGGGCATTTGCCAGGATCAGACAATCCTGGCAGGATGTCCGGGTGATGAGTTTCCACGGCCGTGCGTTTGAAAACAGGCACCTGGGTGATTTCAGGACCCATGATAAACTCGCTGTGTTTACGGACCCGGTCCATACACCGGCCAGGATCTGCAGAATCCTGGGTGAAAACAAAATCACTGATTTTCAGATCTGTGTGCTGGAACGGCTCGGGACCAGGGATGAAGCCCTTACCTGGTTTGATCCGGGACAAACTGTGGAAAGGGATTTCTCAGAACCGAACCTGGTGGTGTTTCTCAGAAAAAAAAATGATCCGGTCCAAAGCGTTATGCCGGTTTTTCCGGGAATGCCTGATGACCGGTTCCATCACGACCAGGGCCTGATCACCAAACCTGAAATCCGTGTTATTTCACTGTCCAAACTGAGGCTCCAGCCGGATCATATCTTGTGGGACTTAGGTGCCGGAAGCGGTTCCGTCTCCATTGAAGCGTCCTATTATATTACCCGGGGAATGATCTATGCCGTTGAAAAAAATGACACCCGGATCCAGGACATTCACAAAAACATGAACACATTCGGGGTGAAAAACCTCACTGTCTGTCAGGGGCATCTCCCCGGAGAAATGGAAACCCTGCCGGATCCGGACCGTATTTTTATCGGGGGCGGCGGCAAAGACCTGCCGTCCATCATCCGTGCCGCCGGGGCACGAATAAAGGAAAACGGAATCATGGTTATCAATACCGTGCTGATCAGCAACATGACTGCAAGCCTTGACATGCTCTCTTCCATGGGATTTGACACCCGGATCATCCAGGTACAGGTGAATACCGGGCATGGCATGCCCTGGGGGCAGATGCTGAAAAGCCGGAATCCCGTGTTTATCATACAGGGGATCAAACAATAGAAACAAAACAGGAGAAAAATTCATGCAGATGCATCCGGTAATATTTGTAGGTGCCGGTCCGGGTGATCCGGAACTCATCACCGTCAAAGGGCAAAAGGCAATGATGGCGGCAGACCTGGTGGTCTATGCCGGGTCTTTGGTCCCTGAAACCCTGCTTGAGTGGGCAAAAAATGCCAAAGCCGTTAACAGTGCCCCCCTGCACCTGGATGAGATCATTCATCTGATGGCGGATGCGGTAAAACAGGGGAAAAAAGTGGTGCGCCTGCATACGGGAGATCCGTCCCTTTACGGCGCTATCCAGGAGCAGATCGGTCAACTGGATCAACAGGGGATCCCTTATACCATTGTTCCCGGGGTCACGGCCGCCTTTGCCGCCGCCGCCGCCATGAAACTGGAATACACCCTTCCTGAAATCACGCAGACCCTCATCCTGACGCGGATCGCCGG
>CALGAJ010000370.1 GCA_937951975.1 uncultured Desulfotignum sp. | reverse complement strand
CCCATGACCACCTCGTTCATCATGCTGGTCATCGGATGCCCGCCCACCATCATTGCTTACAGCACCGGGTATTTTTCCCAGAAAGACTTTATCAGGGTGGCGGTGCCGTGGTGCCTGATCCTGCTGGTGATCTGCGTGGCAAGCATGCTGATATACTGGCCGTTGATCGGGTTTGTCAAATAACATGCTAAAAAATGTCTGCCATCCTTTTTTTAACAAAAAACTTTCTATCCATTCACGGGCGGGGTATGATAATGACCATCCTGCCCGGATGGGTGGTTAACTAACCGACAATTCAGGAACAGGAGATTACCGTGTTTAAAACAACAAGTAAAATCATGCTGGTTGATGATGAAAAAGATTTTGTTGAAATGTTGAGCTTACGGCTCAAGGAAAACGAGGAAAACGTCATCGCCGCTTATAATGGACAGGAATGTCTGGACGCCTTGGAAAAAACCCAGGTGGATGTCATTATTCTGGATGTTAAAATGCCGGGCATGGACGGCATTGAAACCCTGAAACAAATCAAGAAGCGTCATCCGCTGGTGGAAGTGATCATGCTCACCGGACACGGCACGATCCAGTCGGCGGTGGAAGGCATGAAACTGGGCGCGTTTGATTTTTTGCTCAAACCGGCGGATTTCAAGGCATTGACGGAAAAGCTCAACAAGGCAAAAGAACGCAGAAAAGAACAGATGGAACGGATTCAGAAGGCAGAGGCAGCCATACTGCTGCGTCAGAGCAAAATATAAAACACAAAAAGAGGCCTATGGTGGATCAACCCGACGTGACCGAAGATATCCACATTCTGCTGGTGGATGACGAGAATGACTTCCGGCAGATTCTTGCCAAACGCCTGAAACGGCGCGGCATTGAAGTCCGGGAAGCGGACCGGGGGGAAAAAGCGCTCCAGATGCTGGAAGAAAAACCCGTGGATGTCGTTATCATGGATGTCAAAATGCCGGGCATGGACGGCATTGAGTGTCTCAAACAGATCAAGGGAAAATACGACCTGATGGAAGTGATCATGCTCACCGGCCATGCAGACATTCACGGCGGCGTGGAGGGAATCAAATCCGGGGCGTTTGATTATCTGAGCAAACCCATTGAGCTGGAGCATCTGGTCCGGAAAATCAAGCAGGCCTTTCACAAAATTCAGCGGATTCTGGCTGAAAAAAAAGAGGCGGCCTTTAAAGAACAGATCACCCAGCAGATGGTGGTGGCGGAACGGCTGGTGGCTTTAGGCACCATGGCCAGCGGGGTGGCCCATGAAATCAACAATCCTCTGGCAGTGATCCAGGATTCGGCCGGATGGCTCCAGCAGATTCTGGAAAAACCGGAAATGCAGCACATGCCCCGAAAAAATGATTTCAACAAAGGGCTGGAACGTATCAACAAAGCCGTCGAAAGGGCTGGAAAGATCACCCAGCAGCTGCTCCAGGCCGTTAAAACCCAGACGACGGAAATGGCGGATCCTTCCACCTTTGTGGAAGCCAGCCTCAAAAAACTGTCTGAAGAAGCCATCACCCTGGTGGAACCGGAGGCGGCCCTTAAAAACATTTCCATCACCCTGGAAATGCAAGAGCCCTGCCCCGCTGCCTGGACCGATCCTTTGCAACTGCTTCAGGTGCTGCTCAATCTGCTGTCCAATTCCATCCAGGCCACAGAAGAAGGCGGACAGATAATTGTCAGCCTGAGCGCTTCTCTGGAGGAAGCAAAAATCATTGTCAAGGACACGGGAAGCGGCATTTCAAAGGAAAATATTTCCCGGATTTTCGAACCTTTTTTCACCACCAAAGAGGCGGACCAGGGTACAGGTATGGGGCTTTATGTCTCCTGGGGAATTATCACCGGTCTGGGAGGATTGATTTCTGTGGAAAGCGAGGTCAATCAAGGCACCACATTCACCATTACCCTGCCGGTTAAAAAATAAGGCGGACTTGTTTCAAAGATGACAGAAGAACACACACACTCAGAATCCCAAAACAGACCCGACACCCCACCGGTGGATAAAATCCGTGTCCTGCTGGTGGACGATGAAACCGCTTACGTGGATGTACTTGCCAACCGGCTCGGCAAACGGGGATTTGATGTCAAAAAGGCGTATACCAGTCCGGAAGCGCTTTTGGTATTACGCACCCAGCAATTTGACGTGGCGGTTCTGGACCTTAAAATGCCGGATATGGATGGTATCGAGGTGTTGAAAATCGCCAAACAGGTGGACCCGAGTCTCCAGGTGATCATGCTCACCGGCCACGGCTCAGCCACTGCCTGTGACCAGGGCCTTGCATTGGGCGCATTTGATTATCTCATGAAACCCTGTGAATTTGAAACATTGGTGGAAAAAATCCAGGAGGCGTTTCAAAAAAAATTATCTGAAACATAACCCCCCCCCGCCCCACCCAGCAGACTGCATTCAGATATGCTGAGCGGGGCATGAGAATTGAGCTGTCAATGCAGTATCTGCGTAAATGATCAGCGTCCCCGGGTGGTAATCTTCCTCATTTGTGCTTCAATGATTTTTTCTTCATGCCGGCGTTTTGCTGCCGCCGCGTCGGTCACTTTTTCGACCAGAACATCGATATCACTGGGCTTCATCAGGTAATCAAACGCCCCCAGTTTCATGCCGTCAATCGCGGATTCAACCGTCGCATGGCCGGTGAGCATGATCACTTCCACCAAAGGAAATGCTTTTTTGATCTCCTTGAGGGTCTCGATTCCGTCCATCCCCGGCATTTTGACATCCAGAATCACCACTTCCACCCGTTTGTTTTCCTTGAGTTTTTTCAACGCTTCTTCGCCGCCGTATGCCGGCAGTACATCCATGTTCCGTTTGGTCAGGCGTTTGATCATGGTGTCAACGAACGGGACCTCATCATCCACAAGTAAAATGTTTGCAATGGCCATAGTTATATATTCTCCTTAACTTTGGGTGCTGGGTTGTCCAACGGCAGCACGATAGTAAAAATTGTTCCCTCGTCCACTTTGCTTTCCACATCGATCCGGCCCCCCATTTTATTGATGATCCCATAGCAGATGGAAAGGCCCAGTCCGGTCCCCTTACCCACCGGGCGGGTCGTGAAAAACGGATCAAATATTCTTGCCAGATTATCCGAAGGAATTCCGGGACCGTTGTCTTTGATTGACACTGAAAGATGCTGCTCATCCATCCCGGTCATGATGACGATTTTCCCCCCGGTCTTTTCCATGGCATATACTGCGTTCTGCAAAATGTTCATGAGCACCTGCTGAATCTCCGTGGCTGACGCCTGTATGGCGGGCAGATCCGGATTCAGCTGTACATCCACCTCAATATTGGCATATTTGAATTTCTGGGATAACAGGTCCACCACTTCGGTTACAAACTCGTTGAGCTGAAGCGTTTCCACCCGGGAATCGGTTTTTCGGGCAAAGCTGAGCAGTTTGTGGGTAATCCCTTTACACCGGTGCCCCTGGGTTTGAATCTGATCCAGGGCCCGTTTGAATTCCTCAAAATTATCCCCCTTGTCAATCCCCTCACTGAGCAGGTCCTGGATCCAGCCGGCTTCTTCCACCATAATGGCCACCGGATTGTTGATTTCATGGGCAATGCCGGCAGCCAGCTCTCCAATCGAGGCGAGTTTGCCGGTTTCCACGATCTGCTGATTCATCACCTCTTTCTCAGAATCCAGCCGTGCAATGCGCTTCACCAGTTGCCCTGAGATGAAAAATGCCACAAAAATAATGAGCAAAGCGCCGGCAAACGTAATAAACACGGCAATAAGCTGGGTTTCATTGAGCTTGGCAAATGCATCTTTTTTCTCTTGCTGAAAAATTAAAAGCCAGTCATCGCTTTTCAGAAAAGCAGCAACCACCAGAAACCGGGTGCTGTCTTCTCCCTTTTTTTCAACGGTAAACGTGGTGTATTTGTGGGGTGGCGTAACTGTATACTGGTTTGTCTTGGGTTCATATTCCCGGGCAATCTGTAACAATTCATCCTGGCCCAATACTGACGGAGCGATAATATGGTCTCCGGTTTTAACTCCCCGGGCATTTTCTCCCATTTTAAACAAATTTTTATACTGTTGCAGGGTCAGTTTGAGTGTGCCTTTGGGAGGCCGGGTCTGAAACTCTCCCTGGCGGTTCAGGATAAAAGCGGTTCCGGTTCTGCCCATGGTGAAATCTTCCACCAGGGTATTGAACGCCATAAAATCGATGGTGGCCCGCACCAGCCATATCCGGCCCTGCCATTCCCGCTTGACCGCCACGATGAAGTGAGGCTGTCCCCGCATGCCCAAAAACACATCGCTGATATAGGTATCTCTGGACCGGGCTTTTTCAAACCAGTCTGAATCACTGTAATCCGCCTGATCCAGATCAAACGGACCGGCATAGGACACCTGTCGGCCATTGTCATCAATGACCCCCAGGTCCACAAACACATAGCTGTAATCCGCTTGAAGCGCATAAAGCCGTTTCTGGAGAAATGATTTATCCTTCAGTTGAGAAAATTCATAACTTTTTGACAGATAACTGATATCACTGAGTTTCTGCTTAAGAAAGTCATCGATTTTCTGCCGGTGCTTGAGTACCAGTTGATCCAGATGGGCGTGCACCATCTGATTGGCATAAACATGAAATTGATAAAGGATGATACCGGTTACCAGCATCAGCGGAGCCAGAGAAACGATCACAATACGCAGGGCGATCTTCATTCTGAAGTCTGCATAATACGCTGGTCCATGTGATTTTTTATTCTGGTTTTCAGCCACGGGTTTTATCCAGTTTCAATGGGAAACATCCTTTTTTGCAACCTTTACTATGGTTATCAATTCAATATTTTTAGATCACTTTTATTGTATTAACCATTCTCTTGTCAAATGGAATCGGATATAATTTCTTTATGTCAGCTTTTTTTACAACCTGGAAACATATTTAACCTTTTTTTGAAAATCCGATTGAATGTCACCGGATTCATCACAGCATTCCATCGTTTTCCTGTGAGGGAAAACACCCCGTAGAACCTGGCATATAAATTGCTGACATAAGATAGTCGACACAGTGACCTGTGTTACCAGGTTCCGACAACACAACCACCCTGCAAAGGAGGTTCCAGATGAGTGAGAAAAAACAAAAAAAACATCGGAAAAAAGTAGTATTCTCATTGCATGCGCCCCAGGCAGAAACCGTTTTGCTGGCAGGTGACTTCAACCAGTGGCATCCCGAGAAACACGGCCTGAAAAAAGGCAGATCCGGTGCATGGGAAGCCACACTGATGCTTTATCCCGACACCTATGAATATAAATTTGTTGTGGACGGTAAATGGCAGACAGACCCGGTGAATAACCGGACCTGCCAAAACTGCTTCGGTTCCCGCAACAACCTGCTGACCGTTGGAGAATAAGCATCTGCCGCCGGTACAAAAAGGAGGTCGTATGAAAAAAAACAGCAAACCATCCGGATATCAGCCGGGATATTATGGAAAAAAACGTCAGACCCCGGATCAATGGGTGGAAGCGTACTTCAAAACATGGGTACAGGAAGAGGCACGCAAAAAAAGAGAAACCATTAAGACAAAAGTGTTCCCCTGTATCTGTTTTTCACGGCAGATCGGTGTCGGTGCCCTGGAAATCGCAGATGAATTGTCCCGGATCATCGCCTACCGGGTGGTTGACCGGCAGATCATGGAACACATGGCGCACGATACCAGTCTTTCCATAAAACTGATCGAGCTGTTTGACGAACGCTATCCAGGCCGCATGAGTGAATTGTTTGCCATGCTCACCAGTGAAAAGACATTCATTAAAAGTGATTACGCCCAACAGCTGGCAAAAACCGTCACCACCATGGCGTCCATTGAACCCACAATCTTTGTGGGAAGAGGAACATACCTGATTCTGCCCCGGGATCTGACCTTATCCGTCAGGATCGTTTGCAGCACTGAATACCGGGTCAACCGTCTGGCAAAGATTCTGGGTATTGATGCAAGCGAGGCCCAGGCACACCTGGAAAGATATGACAAGGAACAGCGAAAGTTTTTCAAAACCATTTATCAGAAAGACGAAACCGACCTGGACGGAATTGATCTGGTCATCAACAGGGATCATCTGACCGGCACCTCAGAGGCGGCAAAAATTGTGGCCTGCGCGTTTGAACAGAAACTGGGTTCCCGGAAATAATTCAATGACGCCGGCCACCGGCTTGCACCGGCACAGGTCCTGCCCCTTTGGCAGGACAAATGTGCTTGTGTATTGAACCCGCGGTTCCGTCATGATATATATAGCCCGGCGAATTTTTTTTTTGGTTAACACCCGGCCATGGCCGGAGACAGGACAGATTCAATGCGTACCATTCTGGTGATAGATGATGATGATCAGCTGCGTATCAGCTTCTGCAAGCTGTTAAGAGAAGAAAACTATTCCGTGCTGGGGGCGGCCTCGGGAGAGGCCGGTGTTGACATTGTCACCCAGCAGCCCCTGGATCTGGTGATTCTGGACATGCGGCTGCCGGGGATTGACGGCATGGAAACCTTTAAACAGATCAAACGCATAGACCCTAAACTGCCGGTAATTATCGTCACTGCGTTCGGCACCACGGAAACCGCCATTGAAGCCACCAAAATGGGGGCTTATGACTATGTGCTCAAGCCGTTTGAGATTCCTGAAATGCTGAATCTCATCAGTCAGGCCATTGATGCGGGATATTTCATGAAATCCCCGGTGGCCGTGGATGCGGGGCCTGACCAGCAGTCCGGTGATGCCATCATCGGCCAGAGCCGGGCCATGCAGACCGTGTATAAAGCCATCGGCCGGGTGGCCCAGACCGATGCCACCATCCTGATCCGGGGCGAATCCGGCACCGGCAAGGAACTGGTGGCCCGGGCCATTTACCAGCACGGCGCCCGGGCCGACAAACCGTTTCTGATCATCAATTGTGTCGCCATACCGGAAACCCTGCTGGAAAGCGAATTGTTCGGATATGAAAAAGGAGCGTTCACCGGTGCGTCCCAGAAGCATATTGGAAAAATTGAACAAGCCAATGGCGGCACCGTGTTTCTGGATGAAATCGGAGACATGCCATTGAGCATTCAGGCCAAAATTCTGCGGCTGCTCCAGGAAAAAAGCATTGAACGCATCGGCGGCGAAGAAACCATTCCCGTGGATGTCCGGATTATCGCCGCCACCCACCAGAACCTGGAACAGGCCATTGAAGACAACAAATTCAGAGAAGATCTGTATTTCCGGCTCAAAGTCGTCACCATTGAACTGCCCCCCTTGCGAAAGCGCAAAGACGATATTCCGGGACTGATCACCTATTATCTGCAAAAACTTTCCCATGAACTGAAAATAGACAATCCCGGGATTCAGGATGAAGCACTGACGCTTTTAAATGACTATGAATGGCCGGGAAATGTCAGAGAACTGGGAAACCTGATTCAGAAAGTGTTGATTTTCAACCGCGGCGCTCCTATCGCCGCATCTGACCTGGCACAGATCATTCATCACCGTCATGAAAACGGACACAAACACGATATTTCCCTTGATACTATCCGGCAGTGGGTAAGACAGAAAATGGCCGCTGACTCGGGTGCTTACGCGTTTGATGATTTTGTGGATATCATTTCCGGCATTGTTATTTCAGAAGCGTTGATGTCCACGGACGGGAACCGTACCCAGGCAGCCAAGCTTTTGGGCATGTCCCGCCCGACCCTTCATGCCAAAATAGAAAAATACGATATCCGGATGCAGACCCGGGTTTCCGACTGACTGGCCGGGACCTGACCGGACCGGATAATTTTTTCGATTCGCTTCTTCGCAAATATTTCAGATGCGCAGGTGTCAGATTTTTTCTCATATTGAAAAAAAATCTGTAAAAAAAAAGACCGGTGCTGATTTCTTTTTTGTCGAAACAAAAAAATAATTAATTATATCAGATCGTTATATAAATAATACCCACTGGCATACCTTTTGCTCATATTGATATCAACCGTTTTGATAATCCCCCATGCACACGAATCCAATCCATAAGGAGGCAAACGATGCTGATAAAAGAATGGATGAGCAAACACGTCATTACCATCAACCATGATGAATCTTTGAATGATGCAGCCAAACTGTTTCGTACCCGGGTGATCTCCATGGTCCCGGTGATCAAAAACAATGACATTATCGGTATTGTCACGGACGGAGACCTGAAAAAAGCCATGCCCTCGGATGCGACCACACTGGACCGGTTCGAACTCCCGGCACTTCTGGATTCAATAAAAGTGAGTTCCGTCATGACAAAACCCGTCATCACCATTCCTGTGGACCGCACCGTGGATGAGGCGGCCGGCATCATGCTGAAAAATGGGATTTCCGGCATGCCGGTAATGGATCATTCTGAAGAATTGGCAGGCATTATCACCAAAAGCGATATATTCCGGTGCTTTGTCTCTTTCACCGGGGTCGCGGCCACAGGCCAGATATTTGCCACCCGGCTCCAGGACCGGCCCGGTCTCATCAAAAAATTCACGGACATGGTCCGTGCCAAAGGGGGGCGGCTGTGCAGCATCCTGACCTCGTATGACGATATTGAACAAGGATACAGAAAAGTTTATTTTCATACCTTTGATATTGACCCGGAGGGTTTCACCCGCCTGGTGGAGACATTCAGTGAGATCGGACAATTGTATTATGCCGCAGACCTGTCCCGGGGATACAGAAAATTCTTTTAATTACGGATTTACAGGAGATGACCCATGAATCGAAAAATAAATAAAATCCTGGCCTGCGTTGATTTTTCAGATTACACCATGATGGTATTGAACTATGCAGTGGAACTGGCATCTGCTTCGGACATGCAGATTGTTGTTCTGAATGTCATCAACCAGCGGGATATCAACGGCATCCGAATGGCGGTGGGATATTTTCCGACCCAGGGGCCTGTGATGCTGAGCGTGGAAGAATGTGTGGATGACTGGAAAAAAGACCGGCATACTCAGCTGAAACAACTGGTCATGGAACATTTTTTTGATGACAAGTCCAAAATGCAGCTGATGGTGGACACCGGGATTCCTTATGAACGAATTCTCAAAACAGCTGAAAATGAAAGCATCGATCTGATCGTTCTTGCCAACAAAGGCCGGGGAAACCTGTCACGGGTATTGTTCGGCAGCGCGGCGGAAAAAGTGTTTCGCCATGCAAAGGTGCCGGTGGTGTGTGTCAGAGATCCTGAAAAATTCAAACAGGGGAGAAGGCCATAATGAAAAAACCACCCGATAAAATTTCAAAAATAGTGGCGGCCATTGATTTTTCCGGATATTCCCGGGACACCCTGGCATATGCCGTGGAAACAGCGAATCTGACCCGGGCGCAGCTGGTCTTGGTCAACATCATCAATCAAAAAGAGATTGATGCCATGGAAAAAGCGGTCAATGCCGAACATCCGAACCAGTTTGACCCGGCTAAATTTTTAGGCGAAGAGATGGACCGGCGCAAAATGAAATTAAGAACCCTGATCAAAGGCATCCCTGCCATGGATGATCTGCCGGTGAAGATCCGCATCAGCCACGGCTTGCCCCATGTGGAGATTCTGGAAATCGTCCGAAGAGAAAATGCGGATTTTCTGGTGTTCGGACCCAAAGGCCGGACCAATTTCAAGGAATTTCTTTTCGGATCCGTGGCGGAAAAACTGTTCCGTCATTCGCCTGTGCCGGTGATGAGCATCCGGTCCTGACAACAAAACTACGGTTTGAAAACAAACCGGAAAATGCCAGAAAAAGCATAGGAGTGCTGCTATGAGTACACATAATCTGAGCCGGTTATTCAACCCGAAAAGTGTGGCAGTCATCGGGGCCAGTGAAAAGCAGGGGTCGGTGGGCTGTGCCATGATGAAAAACCTGCTCTCCGGCAAAGGGAACTATGACGTGTTTCCTGTCAACCCCAGGCACAGGAAAGTGTTTGACCTGCCTTGTGTGTCCCGGATTCAGCAGATTGAAAAAACGGTGGACTTGGCAGTGATTGCCACCCCCATCCAGTGGGTTCCGGAACTGGTGGCGGCGTGCGGGGAAAAAGGCATTGCCGGCGCGGTGGTGGTCTCATCCGGTGGACGGGAGACCGGAACCCGGGGACAGGCCATTGAAGCGCAGATCCTGGCGGCAGCCCGGAAATCCGATCTTAGAATCATCGGTCCCAACTGTCTGGGTATCATGAACACCACCGTGTCTTTGAATGCCAGTTTTGCCCACCTGACACCGTTACCCGGCAACATGGCGTTTTTGTCCCAGAGCGGGGCCGTGTGTACCTCGGTGCTGGATCTGGCACTCCGGGAAAATGTGGGGTTCAGCCATTTTGTCAGCTTAGGTTCCATGGTGGATGTGGATTTTGCCGACATGATCGATTATCTGGGGTCGCTGCGGTCTGTGGCAAGTATTGTGATGTATATGGAAGACATCACCCATATCCGGAATTTCATGAGCGCGGCCCGGGCTGTTTCCCGCATCAAGCCCATCATTGTCCTCAAGTCCGGAAAATCCAGGGCCGGAGCCAGAGCCGCCGCGTCCCACACCGGGGCCATGGCCAAAAAAGATGTGTTGTATCATACCGCTTTTCAGCGGGCCGGCATTCTCAGAGTTACGGAATTTGAAGAGCTGTTCGACTGTGCCCAGTTTCTGGCGAAACAAAGGCGGCCCAAAGGAAGCGGGCTGACCATCATCACCAATGCCGGCGGACCCGGCGTCATGGCGGCCGATGCCCTGGCATCCTATGGTATGGAGCCTGCCCGGTTGTCTCCGGAAACCCTGGAACGCCTCGATGCTCTGCTGCCTGCCAACTGGAGCCGGAGCAATCCGGTTGACATTTTAGGGGACACCCCGGCATCCGTATATGTTGACACGGTCAAACACTGTGCAGCGGATCCGGAAACCGATGCGCTGCTTTTGATCTGTTCGCCGGCCGGCACCATGGATACCCGTGCCCTGGCCGAACACCTGGTTTCCCCTCTTCAGACGGTTTCATGTCCCGTATTCACCGCCTGGATCGGTGGCGACAATGTGGCAAAAGCCAGGCAGGTATTCAACCAGGCCGGGGTTGTCACCTATGATTCAGCTGAACGGGCGGTCCGGGCATTTAGAAATTTGTATGAATACGGAAAAAACATTGAACGGCTGACCCAGATCCCCATC
>CALGAJ010000369.1 GCA_937951975.1 uncultured Desulfotignum sp. | reverse complement strand
ACATCCATTACACGCTCCCCACGTATCAAGGAGACAGAAAATGGCAGCAACCGCCTGTTCCATCTTCATGAAACCCCGCTTTTTCCGGATCATCATCTGTTCGGCTCTGGTGACAGCCGGGCTGATTCAGCCGGCCCTTTCATGGGCGGATACCCGCTTGGGCATCCTGCCGCTGCCGGAAGCGGTTCATATCCGCCTGCCGGATCAACGGCCGGCCCTGGTCCAGGAATCTCGTCAGATCTCTTTAGGCAAAGGCATCAACCGGGTGGCTTTTTCCTGGTCCGGGGTCCGCCTGGATCCGGATGCCGTGCTGCTGACGCCTTTATCCGACCCGGAATCGGTCCGGGTCCTGTCTGCATCCCTGCCCCCGGACGGTACCAGCCTGATATGGGAAATTTACAGCCGTAACGATGCGGTCGTGCCCATGACCCTGTCCTATCTGCCGGCCGGTCTGGACAGTCTGGTCACCTATGCAGCCAGGGTCAATGCCCGGGAAACCGCACTGGATCTGGATGCAAAACTCATTTTAAGAAATTTTTCCGGACAGCCCTATGATTCGGCCACGGTCCATCTGGATCGGGACACGGTTTTTTCCACAAGTATCCAGGACCAGGAAACCCGCCAGATATCGGTTCCCATCCCCCAGGATTCAGAAATGACAAAGAGGCTTCAATGGGACGGTCAGACCATGCCCCATGATCCGGAAAACCGGGACACGGCGGTGGGAATTCCATTCGGGTATGAGATCACCTTTCCTGCAGAGGCCGTCCAGGACACTTTTGATTTGCGTCCGGGGAACGTGCGGATTTTTATAGAAGACGCCCAGGGCCGGACCCTGTTCACCGGCGAAGACTTTCTGCCGTTTCTGGCCAGAGGAGACACGTTTTTTCTTGAAACCGGCCGGACACGGGATGTCATCATCACCAAACGGCGCATGAAAACCCAAGACACTCAGGTCCGGCGCAATGACAAAGGAATCATCCAGGTGTTTGATCAAATCATCACCGACCGGTTCATCCTGAAAAACACCGGCCCCGCCCCGGCCGGCATCCGGATCATTGACCGGATCCCGGGGCAGTGGGAACCGGTGGACATGGGACATGACCATACCCTTGAAGACCACGAAACCTTGAGGTTCGATATTCATCTGGATGCAGAAGAAACCCGGACCTTTGACCTGACGTACAAAAGATTGAACATTTTTGCAGACAAATTCACCCAGTACAATCAGGTGGCCCACCCATGATACACACACATATTGAAAAACCGGAAATTTTTTCAATTTTGCATCATTTTTCCAGCTGTTGGGCTGCAATGATTTTCTGGATGCTGATTCTGTGCCTTTTACCGAATCTGGTATCGGCCGATACCCAGACTCTTAAACCGGCTGACCCGCAACCCGGCCAGATCGCCACCCCATTGGCGGCACTGGATGAAGCGGCACTGAAAGCAGGGATCGCCCATCGCCTTCGCACGGCCCGGGGGGGACGTGATGAACGGTTCCGGCAGATGACTTCCGACCATATCTTTATTGAAAAAAAAGTCCCGGTTCATCTCAACGGCGCTTTGACCGTGTTTGCCGTCAAACTCAGAATCATGGCCCCGGTGCCGGATGCATCGCCTGAATTTATCACTCTGGTGGTGGATGACACCGGAACCCGTCAATTCGGCGGCATTCAGGATCTGTCCACAGGAACTGATCTGGCAAAAGGTGCGGTAGACCAGGTCCAGGCCGTAGAGATCTCTGATCTTCCCACTGAGTTCGGTAAACTCATTTACACCGGCACTGGTTCTCACACCCTGATTATCATTTCCGATCCTTTCTGTTCCCACTGCCGGAAAGCATGGGAATTCATCAAACTGAACCTGGATCGGATTCATACCCTGCGCATTGCCCACTTGCCCCTGAATCAGTCCGCTGAAACCGCCGGCCTGGTTATGGCGGAGGTTTTTCGCCGCCAGTTCAAGGTGTTTGATATTGTTGATTTCACCTACACCGAATTGAATCCGTCTTCAGATCCACTGGATATTTTAAAACAATATATGGAAACATTTCCGGATATGACTCAAAACTGGGGTCCCACACCGGAAACCGCCCTGACCTATCTGACCGGACAGTTTCTTTCCCAAATCAAAGCTGACCAGCAGACCCTCCGGACACTGGGTATCCACTCCACCCCGGTCTTTTTTGTCAACCAGGCCTTTATCAAAGGATTCAATGCCCAGAAAATGGAAGCTGCCATGCCATGAGAATTTTCAGAACCAAGGCGGTCCGTCATCCTCGTTGGGATCATAGGGATTGAAAATATCAAGGATCCCGGTTTCCGGATCAATCCGCACCGGGGTATGATGATAATAGGAGAACCACACACCGATGCGGTTGCCGGCCGGATCCAGAATATCGGCCGCCCGCATGGTATGGGCGTGGGGGTTGAGATCACTCAGGTTATAAATCTTGTTATATACCTCATCCATGGATTCAATTTTAAACCAGACCCGGTCATTGAACGGGTAGGTGTCGTCGATCCCGATCACCGCATAGGGAAGGCCGGACCGGCCGCAGTAATAATACTGAAGATCGGACGGCAGGGTCTGCTGCTGATATTGATCCAGAAAAGCGGAATTGAACACCAGTTTTCCATAAGATGCCGCACAGGCACTCATCATGACGGCACCGGCCAACAACACCAGAATACGTGACTTCATCATCTAATCTCCTTCAAACTCGACCAAGGAAAACACCGGGCATCCCTCAACCTGATCCCGTCCCTTGAGATCAGGCAGTTCCACCACAAACGCGCACTCCAACAGATCCGCTCCCAGGTTTTTCACCAGTTTGACTGCCGCACCCACCGTGCCGCCCGTGGCAATGAGATCATCCACGATCACCACTTTTTCTCCGGGGGATATGGCATCTTCATGGATCTCCAGGGTATCGGTGCCGTATTCCAGTGCATAGGTTTCCTGGATGGTCTGACAAGGCAGCTTGCCTTTTTTTCGAACCGGCACAAACCCGATGCCCAGTTTATAAGCCACCACCCCGCCGAACACAAACCCTCTGGCATCAATGCCCACAATTTTTTCAATACCGGTGTCTTTGTAACGATCGAACAGCACATCACATGCATAGGCAAATGCTTTCGGGTTCTGCATCAATGTGGTGAGATCTCTGAAAACAACCCCGTCAATGGGCCAGTCCGGAATGCTGCGAATGATTTGCTTTAAATTCATCTTTCTTGTCTTTATCCTCCGTAAAACAGACAGGTTCATTTTTTTCAAGCGCCGGGAACATACCATTTTCAGGCATGGGACACAATAGTTTGTCAACCTGATCTACCCGTTTTTACAAATTACAGTCCGTTATCTTTTATTTTCCATCCCCTGGCCGTCAGGACCACGGGATCATTTTTTTTCACATTCAGATGGGATGCTGCATGCCCGTTTTTCACGGCAATCTCCATAAATCCGGCGGAATCGGCCACCACAAAAGGTTTTTTTTCCGGTCCCGCAGCATAAGTGCCGTAAGATTCTTTGATATCTGCCTGGTTTATATGCATGCAGAATCCGTTTTCGGCAAACAAACTGAACTGTTTACAGGTCAGGTTCAAACCGATATTGCCGAATCTGTCAATATGCCGGACCGTGAGGATCAGCCCGTTTTCACAAGGTTCCGGTGCTTTAAAGGAAAACGACGTCAGGTCGCAAATCTGCGGGCCGAACGCCCCGGGATCCACCCCGGCGGACAGATGGGCCGCCACGGGTGCAAAAATATCCCGGCCGTGGAATGTGGCGCTCACCTGGGGAAGAAAATACCGGGACCGGGTCAGGTGGATGATCCGGCGGATTTTGTTTCTGCGGGCCGCCGGCCACAGCACCCCGTTGTCCGGTCCCACCAGACAATAATCCGTGGTTTCCACCACCACAGCCCGGCGGGAGGACCCCACACCCGGATCCACGACCACACAGAAAATCGCGCCTTTTGGGAAATATTTTTGAGAAATATCCAGCAAATTCGCCCCATGACCGATATCCTGGGGGGCCACTTCATGACACAGATCCACGATCCGGGCTTTTGGATGGATGGACAGAATGACGCCCTTGAGAATTCCCACGAACGGATCTGTATGCCCGAAATCCGTCAACAGAACAATGGGCCGGTTATCTGTCGGTTGCGTCATGATCCCTTTGACTTAAGCATCTTTTAACTGATTTTTGATTTACAGAGTAAAAACCGAATTATCCAGGTTCAAATCAACGTCAGATATGGTATAGTAATATTTATTTGATGTAAAGGATCATGCCATGGGCATTGAAATCGAAAAAAAATTTCTGGTCAACATCCTGCCGCCGGACCTGGCCCCGGGCGATGACATTTCACAGGGCTATCTGCTCAATACGCCTGAAAAAACAGTGCGGGTCCGTATCAAAGGAAATAAAGGATATTTAACCATCAAAGGCCCGCCCGTTGAATTGGTCCGGCCGGAATATGAGTATGAGATTCCGGTGACGGATGCCGGACAGATGCTGGACCGTTTCTGTGACGGCAAGGTCATTGAAAAATGCCGGCACACCTGTCGGCACCAGGGCATGACCTGGGTGATCGACCGGTTTTCAGGGGCCAATCAGGGACTGGTGGTGGCGGAAATCGAATTAACCGCTCCGGACCAGGTGGTTTCAGTTCCCTCCTGGGCCGGTCCGGAAGTGACCGATGACCCCCGGTACCTCAACGCCAACCTGATCCATTATCCCTACACACACTGGCAGGCCGACAAATGATCCGGGACTGGACGCACCTGGTCCACTATCTCAACCATCATTCCCAGATCCTGTTTATGATTCTGGATAACACCGGCATTATCCAGCATGCCAACCGGTTTGCCGATCATTATATCGGCGGTCCTGTGACGGGCAAACCGTTCCAGAAACTGATTCGCGACTTTCACCAGACGTTTCAGCTCGATCAGGCAGTCACCTGTCCGGATACGGCCCATCTGCTGGAACTCCATACCCCTTCCGGCATTTCCCACACCTGCCGGTTCCATTTTTTTGCCTCCGCCGGTCAAGTACTGGCTTTGGGCCATCTGGATGTGGAGGAAATCTCAAGATTGAGTGATGAACTGGTGGCCCGATTCGGGGGAGAGGAGTTTATCATTTTAATGCCGCTGGCAGATGTTCAAGAGGCGTTTGCATCTGCGGAACGGATTCGATGCGCCCTGGCGGAATCGGATCTGCTGGAAAACGGTGAACCGGTTACGGCCAGCTTCGGGATTGCCGGACTGGGTGTCGATGAAACCGTCGACGAAATCATCAAACGGGCGGACACCGCCCTGTATCAGGCCAAAACATCGGGGCGGAACCGGGTCGTGATCGCATCCGGTCCTTCTTTGAAAAATGGATCCGACAGCATTTAAATCCCCCTGCTGCCGGTTCCGGATCTCTGCCAGACAGGGGCAGCAAGGGCAGGCTGATTCACCGGACCCGGGAAATCGTTGCATGTTGTTCAGAACCGTTGCCTTGGAGCGTGTATTGCCTTGTGATCATATCCATTGGGTTGCTCCTGGTAACCGCTGTGTCCGTAAGTCCGTGATCCGGATACCAATCCCGATGCACTGGGTGTGACCGTGCAAAAGCCGGTTGTGGTCGCCTTAAGTGTGGATCAGCAACCATTTCATTTCATGCCGTTCCAGAAAAAAATCCTGAAACAACTGATGATAAAGTGGGTCTTTATAAGACCCATTTTATAAAAGAATCAACCAGGGTAATGCACAGGGCTGCAATAAATGTGGTAAAAAAATCTCTGATTTTAAAATCCTGGACCAATTTATCTGTGCCCCACAAAAGAATGGCATTGATCACCAATTTAAACAATCCGAATGTAATGATTATAAACGGCAGGGAAATCAAAATCAGCAGCCAGCCGAACAGAAAGCTGATCACACTGTAAACAATGGCGACAATGACTGCGGTCATGAAATTTTTTATCCGGATACCCGGAAGAAAGTTCGCAACCAGAAAAACAGCAGTACTTAGAATCAGAATGTTGACCAGAGTGGACATAAAAATTTCTCCTCATTCCCGGGGTATGTTTTTATAAAAATAATATCAGGCACGCCTAACTCTGAAATTTCGAATTTCTGCACTATAAATGTCCACGGCTGATGTGTCAAGAAACCCGGGAACACCCATTTTTCACAAACCTTTTTTGATTTTTTTCAAAAAAATTGAATATTGGAAATTATCTCCTTGTAAAAACAGTAAATGGGTGTATGATACCTCGTTCTACTGATCCATCAGATCCTGTGTTCTTCCAATTGACATACCATACAGGCTTTAACCGATAGTGCCGGCAAGGATTGGAAACCGGCGTGACTGCATAAATATTTAAGGAATGCCATGTCTCAAAAAAATTTACCTGCGGCCGGGTTTGAACAAATGAATCTGAACCCGGTTCTGGTTTCCGCCCTGAAAACTCTGGGATATGATACCCCCACCCCCATCCAGTCCCGGGCCATTCCCTGCCTGATCCAAGGAAAAGATATACTGGGGCAGGCCCGGACCGGCACGGGAAAAACAGCCGCCTTTGCCCTGCCCCTGCTGTCCCGCATCGATCTGACAAACAAAAAACCCCAGGTACTGGTGCTGACTCCCACCAGAGAACTGGCGATCCAGGTGGCAGCATCCTTTCAAGACTATGGCAAAAACATGCCCGGACTGAATGTCCTGCCGGTCTACGGCGGGCAAAGTTATGGGGTTCAGCTGAATCAGCTCAAGCGGGGAGTTCATGTGGTGGTGGGTACCCCCGGCCGGCTCATGGATCATATGAAAAAAAAGACCGTGGCTTTTTCAGATCTTTTTTGCCTGATTCTGGACGAGGCCGACGAAATGCTGAATATGGGATTTATCGAAGATGTGGAATGGATTCTGGACAAAATGCCCCGGGACCGCCAGTCAGCGCTTTTTTCCGCCACCATGCCCGGGCCTGTCCAAAAAATCGCCCGGAAATACCTGAACACGCCGGAGCAGATCATACTCCCCCAGGATACGCCGGACTCCGGTAACATTCACCAGCAATACTGCATGATGGATCAGAGAAAAAAAACCGGCACTTTGGTCCGGATACTTGAGTCGGTTCATTTTGACGGCGTGATTGTCTTTACCAGGACCCGGGCCGCAACCCTTGAAGTGGCCGCAGCCCTCGAAGCAAGCGGATTCAAGGCAGAGGCCCTGAACGGGGACATGGCCCAGAACGCCAGAGAACAGGCTGTGAACCGGCTGAAAAAAGGGCATATCGATATCCTTGCGGCCACGGATGTGGCAGCCAGGGGTCTGGATGTGGACCGGATTTCCCATGTGGTGAATTTCGATATGCCGTCCAAAGTGGCGCCCTACATTCACCGGATCGGACGCACCGGCCGGGCCGGACGGACCGGGGAAGCCATTCTCCTGCTGAACAGAAATGAAAGATGGATGCTTAAAGCCATTGAAAAACAGACCGGCACAAAAATCAAGGAAATGGTCATGCCGTCCAGTGCGGCCATTAACCAAAAGCGGATCACCACGTTTTATGCTCACATTTCCAAAGCGCTCTCAGTGGAAGATACCGATGCAGACGTTTTTGAAACCCTGATCAGCGACTATGCCCTGAAAGAAAATGTGCCTGTGGCAAAAGTGGCTGCGGCCCTGGCAAAGATGGCCCATGGTGACACCCCGTTTTTTCTGAAGGATATGCCGGCAAAAGTCTGCCGAACCGCTGTCAGAAAAGCGCCCGGGAAACCGGCGACGCCTAAAAAAGCAGCATCTAAAAAACCGGCATTACCCCCTGAAAAAGGAATGGAGCGCTACAGGATCGAAGTGGGCGACAGCCATGGCCTGCGGCCCAAAGATATCGTAGGCGCCATTTCAAACGAGGCCGGCCTTGACAGCCGGCATATCGGGCAGATTCAGATTGAACCGGAATTTTCCTTTGTGGATCTGCCCTTTGGTATGCCCGGCAACACTTTTCAGCTGCTGAAAAGAACCTGGATCCGATCCCGCCGCATGGCTATTTCAAGGTGTGCCTGAATCCGTAATCCGGCATGAGTCCCCGGGGCTGAAATACGTTTTTTGCATCCATGGATGAACTGGATGAGGCGCTGGTGAAAAGAGGAGACAGTACCAAAAGGCCGGTGTCATCCATGTTTTATTTTGTCAAAGCCGCTGTCGCTCCTTAACACGGTTTAACATTTCAGTTTAAAGCAGTTTCGCACCCACCGGCACGGGCCTGTCCGGCACACAGAGCGCCACTTCACCATCGGCCGTGTGGAACCCGGTCACCAGACACTCCGACATCAATGGGCCGATCTGTTTTTTGGGAAAATTCACCACCCCGACCACCAGTTTTCCCACCAGTTCCTCCGGCTGATAGAGACCCGTGATCTGGGCACTCGATTTTCTGATACCGATCTGTTCACCGAAATCCACCTGAAGCACATAGGCGGGCTTTCGGGCCTCGTGAAACACTTCCGCGCTCATCACCCGCCCGACACGTAATTCCACTTTTGTAAAGTCATCCCATGAAATGGTCTGCATGATTATCTCCCATCACAGCCTCCGCGGCTGTTGAAAAAGTTGCCGCTGAAACTTCAACGCAACCTGTCATAGCAGCTTTTTCCGGGTGTTTCAACTGTAACTCCCTGCATTACCGTCATTTTGATGGCACCAATCAATTGCAATGTTCCATGCCCGCCATGGTGTTTTATATTCCAAACCGTCGGAGAATATGATATTTTATCAATTTTAATTGCACACACGTGAAAAAGGCATATGTTCAACCATATGGACACTTCAGATATCAGGATCGGCATGGGCACGGATGTGCATGCCTTTGCGCCGGGCCGGAATTTAGTTCTGGGCGGGGTGAAGATCGAGCATGACCAGGGCCTGGCCGGGCATTCGGATGCGGATGTACTGATCCATGCGGTATGCGATGCCATCTTAGGCGCAGCCGGGCTGGGGGATATCGGGGACCTGTTTCCGGATACGGATCCGGCATACAAGGACATCGATTCCCGGATTCTGCTGCAAACCTGTGCGCAGAAGCTGGCAAAGACCGGATACCGGATTCTGAACATCGACTGCACCGTATTTGCCCAGGTCCCGAAACTGGGACACAAAAAACAGGAGATGGCCCAGAGTATCGCCCGGACCCTGGCGCTGTCACCACGGCGGGTGAACGTGAAAGCCACCACCACCGAGCACCTGGGGTTTATCGGCAGAAAAGAGGGGATTGCGGCCCAGGCCGTTGTATTGATTGCCGCGCAGACCCATCCGAACATCACCAAACCATTCATCAGGGGAACATGATATGAGCTTGAAAATATACAATACGCTTACCGGTAAAAAAGAACCCTTTGTGCCCATTGAAAAAGACACGGTCAAGATGTACGTGTGCGGCCCCACGGTCTATGACACCAGTCATATCGGCCATGCCCGCTCCGTGGTGGTGTTTGACATGATCTTTAGGTGGCTGACCCGCATCGGGTATGCGGTCACCTATGTGCGCAATTTCACGGATGTGGATGACAAGATCATCAAAAAATCCAACGAGACCGGGGAGGCGTGTTCCGCCATCACGGAAAAATATATCGATGAATTCCACAATGAAATGGATGCATTGAACGTGCTGCGGCCCACCATGGAACCCAAGGCCACCGAGCATATCGGCCATATCATCGAATTCGTCAAAAAGCTCATTGACAAGGGCAAGGCCTATGCCGTGGATGACGGGAACGTGTATTTTTCCATTGACGCGTTCGAACACTACGGCCGGCTGTCCGGCAGAAACCCGGAAGACATGCGGGCCGGGGCCCGGATTGCCGTGGAGGAAAAAAAGAAAAATCCTTTGGATTTCACCCTGTGGAAACCGGCCAAGCCGGGTGAACCCTTCTGGGAAAGCCCCTGGGGCAACGGCCGGCCCGGCTGGCATATCGAGTGCTCAGCCATGAGCCATGAATATCTGGGGGAAGGGTTTGACATTCACGGCGGGGGCAAGGATCTGATCTTTCCCCACCATGAAAACGAGATTGCCCAGAGCGAGGCCCTGTTCGGGACTCCGTTTGTGAAATACTGGATTCACAACGGGTTTGTGGACATCAACAATGAAAAAATGTCCAAATCCCTGGGGAATTTCACCATGATCAAGGATGTGCTGGCAAGGTATTCCCCCGAGGTAATCCGGATGTTTCTGTTGTCCAATCACTACCGCAGCCCCATTGATTACAGCGAGCAGTCGATGTATGAGGTGAGCATGGGTCTGGATCGGATCTACGGGTTTCTGGAACGCCTGGAAAACCAGGGTATTCAGCCGGAAGGCACCGGGAACGGTCCGCTGTGGCAGGCGTTTGCCGATGCCATGAACGATGATTTCAACTCGGCCAGAGCCCTGGCCGCTATCTTTGAAATTGTAAAAAAAGGCAACAAAATGCTGGACCAGGCATCGGGCCGGCCCGATACCACAGTGTTAACAGAACTGACACAGATCAGAACGGATATGGCCGACATTGCCGGAATTCTGGGCATTTTTCTTGAAATCCCGTCCGAGTGGTTTGCCGCCAAAAAAGACAAGGGCATGGCAGACATGACCGTGACCCCCGAACAGGTGGAAGCATTGATCGCGGAACGGGCCCAGGCCAGAAAAGACAGAAACTTTGCCCGGGCAGACGAGATCCGGGATCAGCTCCAGGAGATGAACATCGTTCTGGAGGACGGTGCTGCCGGCACCACCTGGAGGTTTGCCTGATTCAGGATCAGTCCAGGTATCGGGCCGCGGGCTGGTGATTGAATTTTCTGGCCGTCACATAGGCGGTCAGCGCATCCTCAAGCGCCGGATCCATGGGTGGTTTTTCATAGCTTTCCAGCCGGGGGCCTATCGCATTGTATGCCTGGTCTTCCACCCGCAGGGCCCCGCTCTTTTGCCATCGTGAGTAATCTTTGCGGTTAAAAAGGCGGGATGCGGACAGGTTCCGGAACTTCTGGAACGTGGAAGGGTGGGTCAGATACTGCCCACCGATGCCCACCTGGTTGATCAGGTCCGCATCAATGGTTTCGCCGGGCGGAATCACCGGGGTGAGGATGTTTCTGACCATGCGGCAGATCTCCTCGTCCAG
>CALGAJ010000368.1 GCA_937951975.1 uncultured Desulfotignum sp. | reverse complement strand
GGCCGGGCAGATCGTGTTTGAACACGGCAGCCTGGACAACTTCTGGAAACACCTGTCCGGATCAGGCGGCGACAGCCAGGTGGCTCAGGCCTGCCGCACCGGCACCCTGAAACCCGGTTACGGCCTGTTTATCGCATCCAAATACGAGTGATACTCCCCGTTGAAGAATACCGCAGGAGTCCCCCCTGACCCCGGCAACCTTCGACGAAAAATCATTGCCCCCCGGATTCGTTGACCAGGGTGTACTTGCGGCCGTAATCGATGAACTGCGGGGTACCGCCGCCTTCCAGGATGGTGCGGCGCGCTCCGGGCAGGTCCGTGATTTTAGTGGCGGCCACGGCATGGACCCCCCGCCGGAACGCCGGCTGGGGCAGCCATCCGGCGGACGGCCCCACCACGCCGATGAACCGGGCGGATGTTGCCGCATCCAGGGCCGCGTCAAACCCGCCCACCGCAGCGGACGACCCGGTGATGATCACGATGTCGGCATCTTTGAGAGCCGTAATATCCCGGGTGACCACAGGGCCCGATTCCATGATCCCGGGTTTCAGGTCAGGGTTGTCATCCACCACCACCAGGGAATCCGCCCGTTTTTTCAGAAACGGCATGAACGGACCGATATGGCCCACCATCCCCACTTTGTTGGAAGCATTGGGATGAAACGGGAGCAGATCCAGAAAATCCTTTTCTGAAAACCGGTACTGATCCGGATCCCGGGCCATGATGGTATGGGACAGGGCATTGACCGCTGCTACGCCTACGCTTCGTTCCAGGGGATGGGCCGAACCCATCAGGGGGCACAATTCCAGAACCGGTTTTTCCGACAATGCCCCGGCCCCTGAATAATGGGCACAGGACCCGGTGTCGGAACGGGGGGTGAAGCACACCCCCATGATGCCGTTGTCCAGTTCCACAAAGGTATATCCCAGTGATATCGCCACCATCCGGACTTCGGGAATAACATCCAGCTGGGTTGACTGATCGGCCACTTCCTTAATAATCTCTTCCTGCAAGGTTGTCATATCGATATTTTTCCTTCTATAATGTTCAGAGCTCATTCAATCGTTAATGGATGTGGCATGGATCATCATCCTGGTTTTCCAAACGAACAGGCCGGGTACCGGCAGGTCTTGCAGTTCAGGCAGAGCCCGCCGTGGCCCAGTCTTGCCAGATCCCTGGCCCCGGGTGTTTCACCGGCCATCACCCGGGGCAGGATCAAATCGAAAATGGTGGTCCGGTGATACAGGCCGCAGGCCGGCAGGCCCATAATGGTGGTCCGGCCGTGATATCCCAGCAAAAACATGGCCCCCGGCAGCACCGCGGACGAGTAATGAATCTGCTCAAACCCCGAGTCTTCGATGGCCTCTTTGGTGACATCATCCGGGTCCACGGACATGCCGCCGGTGGTGATGATCAGATCCGTGTCCTTTTTCAGGAACTCATGGATCTGCCGGGAAATCCTGTCCCGGTGGTCCGGAAGGATGACGCTTTCCTCGAGACTCCCGCCCAGCCGGGTGACCTTTTCTTTGACAATGGCCTGGAACCGATCCTGGACCAACCCTTTGTATACCTCATCACCGGTGATGATCAACCGGATTTTCAACGGCAGGAACAGGGTCACACTGAAAATGGGAAAGTGTTCTTTTGCAAGCAGAACGGCCTGATCCAGGTCAGAGCGGCGGATCACCAGAGGGATCGCCCGGGTCGCTGCCAGGCTCTGGTGCTTTGTCACGGCCGTATGGGTGTGGATGGATGCACACATCACATCCGGCAGCATGTTGAAGTCTTCCAGGACTGAAACATTCACTTTGAAGAGTCCGGGATAAGCGGCCCTCAACTCCAGTTTGCCTTCCGAAGGGGTGCCTGAAAAGGTGACCCCCGGACCGGCCAGAGCGGATGCCAGTTCCATGACCGCCTCATCTTCATGGACCTGACCGGTTTTCAGATCCAGCACATACAGGTTGTTTTTCCCCATCTGCATCAGGCGGCACAAATCGCCGGACGTGATTTCATGGCCCTTTTTAAAGGCCGGACCTTTGTATTTTCCGGGGATGACCTGCGTCATGTCATGGGCCAGAACCGTTCCAACGGCCTGTTCCACCGGGATGGTTTTAACCGGCCATGCTTTGGGGTTCTTTTTCATTTTCTCTTGTATCCTGTTCTTGATGATCTTGTATGGGTGTGAAATAGGTGCCCAGGGCACAGGGCCGGCACAGAATCCGGTTGTTTTTCATCACTTCGCGCTTGTCCCGCACCACCTGGCCGCATTTCCAACAGACGGCCTTGAATTTCGTGGGGCCGGGCATGTCACAGGCGTCCACATCCACTTTGACCGCCTGAATGTCGAACAGGTCTTCACATGCCATGGTTTTGTATGCCTCCAGCTGCTGCCGGTGCCGGTCCCGGATGTGGGGTGATTGGGATGCGGCAAGGGTTCTGGCGCTTTCCCTGGATAAAATGCGGACCGCTTTTCCGGTTTCCAGGTTCACAAACGTGGCCGCCATGATACCGTTGTCCACAAACTTCAATGACCGCCGGCCCAGCCGGGCACCGGTCACCTGGGAAATGGCGTCGGCCGCGCACCGGTCCATTTCCACGTATACGATCAGCTTTTTGATCTGGGGAAGTTCCCGGGGATTGTCCAGTCCGATGCGCCGGCAGCCTTCCATGGCCATGCGTACACCCACCACCTGCCCGGGGCACAGATGCCCGTGGGCTTCGGCTGATTCCTGAAGCAGCACCTCAAATGTTTCCATAACATCCTTCCTGTCTCAATACTGACATATTCACCATTTGTCTATTTTATAATAACAACACTGCTTATGGTAACCTCACCATAAGACCGGTCAAAAAAATATTTTTATGGGGTTTCGTTATTCCGCATCTGAAAAATAGACTGAAAAATGCTGTCATCCGCATGAATACAGCCCTGTTTCAGTTGGCGGTATTTTTCCAGCAGGTCCATTCCGTCCCGGGTCAGCCGGGTACCGGTCTTTCTGTCTGTGTCCACCACGGACCGGCCCCAGTTTTTTTCCGTGGATTTGATTTTGCTCCACACGGTTTTATAGGCCATGTTCAACTCCCGGGCGGTCTGGTTGATGGACCCGGTGTGCTGAAGGGATTCAAAAATCGCCATCCGGCCGGACCCCATGATGATCTTTCCGTCATCGTTGAGCAGCAGCTGGCTGGTTCGCAGTTTCATTTGAATCCCTTCTTCCCTGAACATATCAGTTTTTGGAAACCGTCACAAAATGCTCCTGATAGGCAATGGCTCCGCCGGCCCGGTCCCAGACATCCAGGCCTCCGGCCATGAACCGGTTGTCCGCCAGCCCCTTGTTAAAGGCCCGGGTTTCCACCGGCAGCCGATGGCCGAATCCATGCACCACAAACACGGCAGCCGGATGAATGGCATCGGTCACCCTGGCTTCGATGGATTCGGAATACCCGTTCTGGGAAACCGTCACCCGGTCCCCATCCTCGATGTCAAGTTTTTCCGCTTCTTTTGTATTGATCCACAACTGGTTTTCCGCCATCTGCTCCGACAGCAGCGGGTTGTTCACGGTATGTCCCTGGGTGTGCAGGGCACACCGGCCGAATGTCAGACGGAACTGTCCGGGTTCGGGAGACACCGGGGGCTTGTAGGGTGCCAGAGATTCCAGCCCGCTGTCTGCCAGTTTTTTGGAAATGATTTCCACCTTTTTGCTGGGGGTCTTGAATTTGTAATTGTCAAATTCCTGATATATCGGCTTATCCACCAGAGACACCATGCCGGTGGCATCAAAATCCTCAATCGTGACCCCGGTGCCCTCCAGTTGAAAATTCCAGATATCTTCAATGCGGTCAAACACCAGTTCCGGCAGGTTCATGCGCCGGGCCAGACCGGAAATGATTTCCCAGTCCGCTTTGGTGTCATACCGGGGTTCCACCGCTTTTTTCCGCACGAAAAAAAACGGGGCCAGACTGTTTTTAGTGGCAATGATACTGTCTCTTTCCAGATAAGGAGACAAAGGCAGCACCACATCGGAATACCATGCCGTATCCGACCAGCTGAAGGTCACCGACACCAGCAGATCCAGGTTGTCCCATTTCTTCTTGAGCCGTTCCGGTTCCGGATATCCCATGAGAGGGTCATGGCGATAGGCGATATAGGCTTTGACCGGATAAGGATCTTCGGTTTCCATGGCCTCGTACAGCAGATGCGCCAGGCCGGGGCCATCCTCGAAATGGGTATATTTCCATCCCACGCCGTCCGCTCTTTTTTCATCCGGTTTGGGATACAGGTCCATGAATTTTTTCAACCCGCTACGCCCCACATCTCCGGGTTTGCTCACAAAGGGAAGCCCGCCTTTGGCCCCGTAAGCCCCCAACAGGGCGTTGATGATATAAATGGAGCGGCACACATAAAAAGAATCGGTATACCGTGCCGCCATCCATCCGGGATGCCAGATCACCGCCGGGGCCGCCTGGGCCAGGTCTTTGACAAACCGTCTCAGGTGACTGGCCGGAACCCCGGTTTCCTGCTCAGCCCATTCCGGGGTATAAGGGGCCACAAACCTGGACAACTCATCAAATCCTTCGATATAATGCTTTTTGAATTTCTCGTCATAAAAGCGTTTGGCAATGATTTCATTGATGACCGCCAGGTTGAAGGCATAATCGGTTCCCGGACGAACCATGAAAAAATGGTGGGCCTTGCCGGCCGAAATATTGGCCCGGACATCGATGACCGTCAGCTTGCAGCCTTTTTCCATGGCATCCATCAGGTTGTTGACTTCCTGAACATCCACGGATTCAAAAATATTGCGGAGCTGAAGCACCACGTGCCGGCTGTGCTTAAGATCGTATGCCACGGCCTTTCGTCCCTTGCCGGTCAATGACAGGGCGGAATGCTGGACATTTCTGGCACATGACGAATCATGGTTGTTGTAATTGGGAGTGCCGATGCCCCGCAGAAACGCTCTGTGAAAGTCCCGGAACGGGCCGCCCCGGTCCGACAAGGCAATGGCTTTGGCTCCATACCGGTCCTTCACTTCTTTGAGCTTGTCCGCCACATGATCCAGGGCCTCTTCCCAGGTGGCCTTACGCCACTTTCCTTCGCCTCTTTTTCCCTCACGGATCAAAGGGGTCTGTGGCCGTTCACTGTCATAAATCAGCCCTGTTCCCGCCGCACCCCTGGGACACACAGCCCCTTTCATGGCAGGTACATGGGGATTGCCATGGATAAAAACAACCTTTCCGTTCTGAATGTTCACCTTGATAGGACAGCGTACGGTACACATACCGCAAATACTGTACACCCAATTGTCTGCCATGCACATCTCCTTCTGCGATTCCGGAATTTTTCACGAATGTCGCTATTTTATGATTTTAATCGTTTTCCCCACCCAGTCCGGGGGCAGATAAACCCGACCGCCTTTGCCGTTCTGGCGAACTGTTTTTTCAATGAGAACATCTCCGTAAACTTCAAATTTCACCGGAGCGCCATTGGTTTGTTTCCCATAGGGTGCTCCTTTTTTTTCATTCATTACTGTTTCCATGATTCTCATCCTGTTTAAGTTTAACACAACATTGCTACTGATATCAAAGTCTATCCGTTATGTCAATACAAGCATAACGAATTATGTCAAATTTCAATAAACAGTTGCACTTAAGCCATCCTGATGACACACGGGGTTGCATTCGTGCGGTCTTCGACACATGACCGGCCTGTCGATCCAACGATTTATGTATGAAATTTTCAAAAATTCAAGACGTTATGAAAAAAAGTTATTTTGGGTCCATGGCGGTATATATATTGCTCGTTTTGGCTTGAATAGCCTTGATGGATGCAATACTATAACCCATAAGAACAAAGGAGAACAAATGACGAAAAATAAGGAAAACAGAATGGAATGCCTGTTGCTGTTGCTGTTCAGTCTCATGTTGATTGGAATCACCCTGCCTGTGACCGCCGTTGCCGGGCCGTCCGGAAAACTGATCGTTTTCCATGCCGGCAGCCTGACCGTGCCGTTTGATGCCATTGAAAAGGAATTCGAAGCAAAATACCCGGATGTGGATGTGCTCAGGGAAGCCGGGGGCAGCACCAAGATGGCCCGGCTGATTTCCGAAGTCGGCAAACCCGCCGACATCATGGCATCTGCCGACTACAAAGTGATCGACAACAACCTGATCCCGGAATTTGCGGACTGGAATGTGCGGTTCGCCACCAACCAGCTGGTGCTGTGCTACACGGATCAGAGCCGGTATGCCGATCAGATCACTGCGGACAACTGGTACGAGATTCTGCAGAAAGACGGTGTGGTCTGGGGGCATTCCGATCCCAACCTGGATCCGTGCGGGTACCGGAGCCTGATGGTGCTGCAGCTGGCTGAAAAATTTTACGGCATCGAAGGGTTGTATGACAAAATTCTGGCCAACCGGCCCCAGAAAAATGTCCGGCCCAAATCCGTGGAACTGGTGAATCTGCTGAAAACCGGCAACATGGATTATGCCTGGGAATACATTTCCGTGGCCCGGCAGCACGAACTCAAATACATTGTTCTGGATGATCACATCAATTTGAGCAACTACCAGTATGATGCGTTCTACAAACAGGCTCAGGTGGAAGTGACCGGCAAGAAACCCGGCACCTGGATCACCAAAACCGGCCAGTCCTGCACCTACGGCATCACCATGATCAAAAATGCGCCCAACCCGGAAGCGGCCGTTGCATTCCTGCAGTTTCTGCTGTCTGAAGATCTTGGCCTGAAAACCCTGGAACAGATGGGGCAGCCTCCCATGGTGCCGCCAATCGTTCCGGATGCCGCCATGGCACAAAAGATGCCGGCCGAAATCGCCGGCCTGGTGGAGGTAAAGGACTGATTCCGTGAAACAGATGGACCGGATGGGATGGCTGTTTCTGTGTCTGGGACTGCCCCTGATTCTCCTGCTGACCCTGCCTTTGATCAACATGACCACCCAGCCGTCCCTGTCCATGCTCAAAGAAACCATCCTGGACAGGGATGTGGCGGCAGCCATTGCCCGGTCTATCCTTTTATCCCTGACTGCGGCCGGACTGGCCTTTGTCATGGGCACCCCGCTGGCGTATCTGCTGGCCAGAAAAGAGCTGAAAGGCAAAAAACTGCTGGAAGGAATCATCGATCTGCCCATCATGATCCCCCATCCGGTCATCGGCATCGCCATCCTCAGCCTGGCCGGCAGAAACCACCCCATCGGCCGGTTTCTGTCCGAGGCGGGCATTCAGATCATGGGGACCAAAACCGGCATTGTCTGCGTGTTGCTGTTCGTAGGGCTGCCGTTTTACATCAACACAGTGAAATCCGGGTTCGACAGCGTGCCGGTTCGACTGGAAAACGCCTCCCGCACCCTGGGCGCCGGCGCCCTCACAACGTTTGCCCGCATTACCTTTCCATTGACCTGGCGGCACATGATTTTAGGCATCATCATGTGTACGGCCCGGGCCATTTCCGAATTCGGCGCCATCGTGATTGTGGCTTATCACCCCATGACGGCGCCGGTGATGATCTATGAGCGGTTCACGGCCTTCGGCCTGAAATACTCCCAGCCCATCGCGGTCTGGCTGATCCTGATTTCTTTTGTTTTGTTCGTGTTTTTGCGGATGATGACAAGATCCATTCACACGGACACCCGCTAGCCTATGATCTCGCTCAAACACATCGGCCTGACCCTGCCGGAATTTTCCCTTACCGACATCTGCCTCGAAGTGCACCCCCATGATTTTTTTGCGCTCATCGGTCCAACCGGGTCCGGCAAATCCCTGCTCCTGGAAGGAATCATGGGAATCATGCCGTTCACTTCCGGCTCCCTGGTATTCGAAGGCTCGGACATCACCCGGGTGCCCGTGGAAAACCGGCATCTGGCCCTGGTCTACCAGGATTTTGCCCTGTTTCCGCACCTGGATGTCACCCAAAACATCCTGTACGGCACCCGGTATCACCACATTTCAAAACAAGAGGCCCGGCACCGGTTTGATTATCTGATTGCCGCGTTGGGTCTTGAAAAGATCCTGCACCGGTACCCCTACAACCTGAGCGGCGGGGAAAAACAGCGGGTAGCCCTGGCCCGGTCTTTGATCCTGAACCCCAAGGTGCTGCTGCTGGATGAACCTTTGTCAGCCCTGGACCCGGTGTTTCATGACGAAGCCAGGTCTCTGTTGAAAAAGGTGCACAAAGGCCTGAACATGACCATCATCATGGTGTCCCACAATTTTGAGGAGGTGCTGTATCTGGCCAACCGGGGCGCCATCATCAGAGACGGAAAAATCATGCAGCAGGGACGCATCCAGACCCTGTTTGAAAAACCGGATTCCCGGTTCACGGCCCGGTTTGTGGGCATGAAAAACATCGCCGAATTTGAGCGCCACGGGGACGTCCTGCAAATTGCCGGCACCGGCCTGGACATTGTTGCCGAAACCCCGCCGGCCCCGGACCATCATCACCTGGGGATCCGTCCGGAAAACATTTTATTTCACCCCCCGGACACACCGCCGGTCTGTAAAAACCATTTTACCGGAAAAATAACAGACATCGCCCTTTATGGGGTATTCACACGCGTGCATATGGATTTACAGGGCGTTTTGTTCGAAGCGGTCTGGCCCAGAAACCTTGTCAATGAATTTTGTCTTGAGATCGGTAAAACCGCGGCTTTTGAATTTCACAGCGCATCGGT
>CALGAJ010000367.1 GCA_937951975.1 uncultured Desulfotignum sp. | reverse complement strand
GCTATTCTTTGGGTTTGCCCATCACTTCGGCAAACATCTCCATATCCCAGTCACGGGCCGCAGCCACGTTCTGACGGAATTTGAGAAAATCAATGGTATCCTGGCCGGTGATCTTCTTGGTGTTGAAGGCACCGAAGCCCAGGAACGCCTCACCGCTCATATTGGCGGCCAGCCAGTGGCGGTGGTCATTTTTCATGGTATCCCAGAAGAATTTCTTTTTCTGGCGCACGTCTTCAATGGATTTCACCAGACACGCCGGGAACAGGTTGGCAAACTTCCAGACGATCTTGTCCACTTCCTTGTCCAGCAGCTCGAAATCCGCGTTGGCCTGGTGCTGTTTGAGCAGAGCCTTGCCTTCGGCCAGGGCATCTCCGGTTTTGTATTCCCCGTAGACGATTTCACCGTCTTTGATATAGTTATCGGTTTCAATCATGGGATTTCTCACCCATTTCCCGTCGATTTTCAACACCGGCACCACCTTGGAGATCATGCCTTTCATCTTCATTTTATAGGCAGACCACATTTCACAGGACACGCAGTTCCACATGGCATCTTCCATGGTCAGAAACCAGGGCAGGAAATCAGACGATCCACCGGCCGGAGAAGATCCGTGTTTGGGGCCGGCCTGGCCGAAAATCGCCAGGTCGGAGGAGATGGCGATGTCACAGGCCAGACCGATCTCCTGGCCCCCGGCCACCCGCATGCCGTTGACCCGGCAGATCACGGGTTTGTGGCAGCTTAATATGGAGTCCACCATATGATTGAACAATTCCATGTACTGGCTGTATTCATCGCAGCGCCGGGAGTAGTATTCTGAATATTCCTTGGTGTTGCCGCCGGTGCAGAACGCATAGGGACCGACTGCGGTAAACACCACGGCAATGACGCTTCTGTCCAGGGAGGCGTTTTCAAACCCGGCGATCACGCCCTTGACCATGTCCGTGGTATAGGAGTTGAACTGTTTGGGGTTGTTCAAGGTGATCCAGGCCACATAAAGGCCCTTTACCTCTTTGCCGTCCGGGCCGGTCAGGGGTTTTTTCTCAAAAATCACCCCCGGGGCTTCGTTGCTCCAATAGGGATTTCTATGCAAAGAATGATCCTTGGGCTCATTATCTCTGGGCATCCACTCTAATGCCATGGTTCCTCCTTGTTTTTTATTATTTGAATTTGTTTTTTATCCAGTATTAATCGTTTCCTGCATGCACGGATACCGGGACTATCCGATATATCCGCCGTCCACGCCCAGCACCTGCCCGGTGATATAGGACGCGTCATCCGAGGCCAGGAACACAAAGGCCGGAGCGATCTCTTCCGGATCGGCGAACCGGCCCAGCTGGATCCGTCCTTCATAGATCTTGCGCAGTTTTTCATCGGACTGGAGCTTGCCGGTCATTTCAGTTTTGGTGATCCCCGGACAGATGACGTTCACAGTGATGTTGTACCGGCCCAGTTCCCGGGAAGCGGACTTGGAAAATCCGATGATTCCGGCTTTCGCCGACGCATAGTTGATCTGGCCGATGGTGCCGAAAATACCGGCCGTGGAGATCACGTTGATGATCCGGCCGGAATTCTGTTCCTTCATGTGGCGGCCGGCGGCCTGGGTGGTGTTGAAGGCGGCCTTGAGATGAATATCAATGATGGCATCCCAGTCTTCTTCCTTCATTTTCAACAGCATGGACGGTTTGGACACCCCGGCGTTGTTCACCACGATATCCACGCCACCCAGCTGTTTCACACATTCTTCCACCATGTTCTGGGCACTGGTGTACGAGGCCACATCCGCCGCCACAGCCACCCCTTTTCTGCCCAGTTTTTCGATCTCCGCCACGGTTTCCCTGGCCGCCGTGTCATTGGAATGGTAGTTCACCAGGACATCGGCGCCCTCTTTTGCGTAAAGCAGGGCAATGGCCCGTCCGATCCCCCGGCTGCCGCCGGTGACAATGGCTTTTTTTCCTTCCAGTTTCATACGCTCATCCTTGTGTTGTTAATCATTTCAGTTACACTATTAAAAATCAGGCACCAGTACGATACGCTGATCCGGTGACTTTTTATGGGCTTCTTCAAAACTTTCGGCAATGGTACTCATGGGACGGGTCTGAACAAAGGGTTCAAAATTGATTTTCCCGCTGGTGACCATGCTCAGAACCGACGGATAGTATTCAGGCAGACATCCCCAGGTGCCGATCAGTTCCGCGTCAAACGCCATGAGGCGGGAAATGGAGTATTCCACCTTCTGGGGACCGAACCCCACCACCATCATCTTGCCGGTGAAGCTCAACAGGGCCAGCCCGAGTTCCTGGCCCGGCTTGGTGCCGGATACTTCAAAAATTTTCCAGCCGTATCCGGGCAGGCCTTTTTCCTTGCGATAATTCTTGATCTCACCAGACACTTCCTTAGGGGATTTTCCCATGGAATTCACCGCGAAATCCGCACCGTTTTCAAGCATGGTATCCAGGCGTTCCTGGTTGATATCTATCGCCACAACCGTGTCACATCCCAGGGCTTTAAGAATCTGAACCATATATTGGCCGACCCCGCCGACCCCGATGACAATGGCGTGATCCCCCACACCCACATCCGCCCGTTTAGCGGCCTGAAAGGGCGTGGTAGCGGCATCAGCGACCACGGCCAGTTTTTCCAGCGGGATGTCCCCCCGGTGGGTGACCGGGCACAGGTCAATAGCCGGTACCGGGCTATGGGATGAGAACCCGCCGTAAATGCCCATCGAATTGCCCGGCATTTTCAGGGCCAGGCACCGGTTGCCACGCCCGGTCTTGCACAGATGACATTTTCGGCAGGGCATGACCGCCGGAATAATGACTTCCTTTCCGATCCACGCCTTGACATCGTCCGCTGCATCCACCACGGTTCCGGAGATTTCATGGCCCAGGGTCAACGGTGGTTTGTTCACCGTGGGCACGCCCTGATAGAAATAACCCAGATCGGTATGACAGACGCCGCACCCGGCCACTTCCACCAGCACATCCCCGGCCCCCAGCTCCGGTACGGGGATCTGGGTTTTTTCCAGTTTCCCCGGAGTGACCTCACCGGTTTCCCGGTCTTTTTTGAACGGCTGAATCATTTGCCATGTCTGAATGGTGTCAGGAACATTTCCCATTGTTTTCTCCTTTCCATGTGTTGAATTCTTTTTCGAAACGAAAAACAGGTATCAAACCCGTCCGGTTGAAAGGTGCGGTCCTTTGCTAGCATTTAATCACTTTGACTTTGGTACCGATCCAGTCAGGGGGCAGATAGACCCGCCCGCTGTTGCCGCTTGAGTTCACGATTTTCTCGATCATTTCCCGGCCATAGACCTCGAATTTCACCTTTCTTTCTTTGTAATCGGTTTCGATCTCTTCCTGATTTTCATCTTGGTTTGCCATAATGCCACCGACTCCTGTTTACAATCCCGGCAGCAGCGGATGAATCCAGCTGTGCCATAGATACTATTTAGATACATTGCAGCTACATGTCAAGAATTATTTGGAATTTTCCATTTTCAGGACATCTGTTTTGATCTCAGATTTTTTCACCATTGAATGAAACACGCCACCTGCGCGTCCTCCTTGTTTTCTCGTACTGCATGGTTATATTAGGTTTTAATACGAATTAATAATTGATTTGAACTTTTTGAAAGGATTTTAGCATGAAACCTGACCTTGCCATCATTATGATGCTCGTTACCATGATTACAGGTATGAGTATTTTCGCCCTTGCCGCCACCGCCGGATCATCCCATGAAACCAGCGGCCGGATGGAAACAGCCACCTTTGCCGGCGGCTGCTTCTGGTGTATTGAAGCGGATTTTGAATCCGTGGAAGGGGTCAAAAAAGTGATCTCCGGATATACCGGGGGCCATGATCCGGCCCCGGATTATACATCTGTGTCGTCCGGCATTTCCGGCCATGCAGAAGCGGTTCAGGTCTATTATGATCCGGACGTGGTGTCGTATGATACTCTGCTGACCATTTTCTGGCGCCACATCGATCCCACGGATCCAGACGGGCAGTTTGTGGACCGGGGATCCCAGTACCGCCCGGAAATTTTTTATCATACCGAAGATCAGAAAAAACGGGCACTGGCTTCCAGAAAAGCGCTGGACGATGCCGGCATTTTTGACAAACCCGTTGTCACGCCGGTTACCCGGTTCGAGAAATTTTTCCCGGCCGAAGCCTATCACCAGGATTATTTCAAAAAAAACACGATTCAGTACAAGTACTACCGCCTGGGATCGGGCCGGGACCAGTTTCTGAACCGAATCTGGAAACACCGGCCTCTGGAGGAACATCCAGTATCTGCCTCATCCCGTGAAAGCCGCCCCCTATCTGCTGACAACACGGTCCGGTGGTCAAAGCCCGATGAGGACATCATCAGGCAGCAGCTCACCCCGCTCCAGTACAAAGTCACCCGGGAAGACGGCACGGAGCCGCCATTCAAAAATGAATACTGGGACAACAAAGAACCGGGCATCTATGTAGACATCGTGTCCGGGGAACCCCTGTTCTCCTCCACTGACAAATTTAAATCCGGTACCGGCTGGCCCAGCTTTACCCGGCCCCTGGAACCGGATCATGTGGTGGAAAAAACCGACCGATCCCTGTTCATGACCCGCACCGAAGTCCGAAGCCGGTATGGGGACTCCCATCTGGGGCATGTGTTTGATGATGGCCCCGCCCCCACAGGCAAAAGATACTGCATCAACTCAGCGTCCCTTCGGTTCATTCCTCAAGACCGGCTGGAACAAGAGGGGTATGGACGGTATCAATCGCTTTTCAAGACGGATCATAGCCGGCTTTGAACCCAAGGTTTCTTGTGGGGCAGCTTGCTTCCGGACTGGAATCCCTGTCGGGCTCCGACAGTCCGGAAGCAAGCTGCCCCACAGGGGGCTCCCTCCATGCAATCAACAAACAGGTCCGGCCTTTCACCAATACCATCAACGACTAGTGCCGGGGGGTACCTGGGGGTTGAACCCATTCTGCTGCGGTTGCTACAGGCGGTTTGGGATGGGGAGCGGTTAAAAAGGCAAAATGTCTTAGGACATAACTGCCCGCAGTTTTTGCCGTTTCGCGCAGCATGCCCTACCGCCTGTGCAACCGAGGCAGAGGGTGAGACCCCCCGGGTGCCCCCCGGCACGGGTCTTCTGCCGAAAGGATTTGGTGTTGACTTTCAGTAACCGCCCATCTAAATTGAATCCAGGCATATGCCGTCCAATCCTTTCCAAGGAGGTCTGCCATGACACGTCCGGAATATGCATCTCCCTGCGGGCTTTACTGTGGTGTCTGTGCCATTCTTATCGCCCACAGAGATGGTAACGAAAAATTCAAGAAACGGCTGGTGGACCTGTACCGGGGAGAGGTGCCCGGCAAAGGCATCCTTCCCAACTGCGAAACCCTGACCACAGAAGATATCCGCTGCGAGGGATGCCTGTCCGACCACCGGTTCATGCACTGTCAGCAGTGCGATATCCGGGACTGCTGTATGGCAAAAGGCATTGCCGGATGTCATGAATGTGATGAGTTTCCCTGCCGGTTCATCGATGAATTCCCAATGACCGTGGGAAAACAGGTCATACTGCGGTGTGTCCCCCTGCGGCGTGACATCGGTACCGAGCAATGGATGCAGGATGAAGAAGACCGGTATTTCTGCCCGGAATGCGGTCACAAAGTCTTCAGAGGGGTGGTGCGGTGCAACCAGTGCAAAGCCGGGTTGAGCCTGGATTGAAATGAGAATCCTTCATATCATCAGCCAGGCCCCGGATTTTACCGGCAGCGGTAAATTCATTCAGCAGATCCTGGTCCATAGCCGCCACACCGGACATGACAATTTTCTGGTGGCCGGGGTCCAGGGGGATTTCTCTCTACCCGAAGGCCTGATTGAAGCCGGTCGCTGTCTCTTTGTCCGGTTTGACGGCAAAGACCTGGATTTCCCCGTTCCCGGCATGAGTGATGTCATGCCCTACGAAAGCCGGGTGTTCTCCCTGATGAAGCCTCAGGAACTGGCCGCCTACGAACAGGTATTTGAAACAAAGATCCGGCAGGCCCTGGACTGGTTTGCGCCCGATATCATTCATACCCATCACCTGTGGATCGTGTCCGCCATTGCCAGACGCCTTGCTCCCGGCATCCCCATGATCACCTCCTGCCACGGCACCTGCCTGCGCCAGCATGTGTTGTGTCCGGAAATCAGCAAAAAGATCATACCGGACCTCAAACAGATCGATCATGTCATCTCCCTGAGCCGAAGCCAGAAACAGGAAATCATCCGCACCATCGGCACGGCCCCGGAATCGATTCATGTGGTGAGCGGGGGTTACAATGATGCCTGTTTCTTTCACGCCCCCAAGCCCTTTGACGGGGTCGTGGAACTGGTTTACGCCGGCAAGCTCAGCACCGCAAAAGGAGTGCCCTGGCTGCTCAAAAGTTTGGCAGAGATCCGGCACCTGCCTTTCCGGCTGCACCTGGCAGGAAACAGCAGTGACCGGGAAAAAACCCGATGCCTTCAACTGGCCGACGGGTTGAAAGAAAAGGTGCTCTATCACGGACCGTTGAGCCACGACGACCTGGGAACCCTGCTTCGACGCGCCCATGTGTTTGTTCTGCCGTCGTTCTATGAAGGCCTGCCCCTGGTGCTCATGGAAGCCCTGGCCTGCGGGTGCCGCCTGGTGGCAACTGCCCTGCCCGGCGTCAAAGAGCTGCTGGCAGACGATGACAATCCCATGGTCCGGCTCCTGGACCTGCCGCCCCTTCAAACTATCGACACCCCTTATGAATCGGATATGCCGGAACTGGAAACCCGTCTGGCATCCGTTCTGGCACAAACCATCCAGGAAGTTCAAACCCATCCGGAACCGGACTGGGACTATGCCTGCACCAAATCCTTTCCCTATACCTGGGAAAAAATCTTTTCAAAAATCGACCGGGTGTACCAG
>CALGAJ010000366.1 GCA_937951975.1 uncultured Desulfotignum sp. | reverse complement strand
CCGGGACATGGCCGTATTTTTGGTGATGAGCCGGGGCAGCAGGTATTCCAGCTGGGCCAGTTCCACCTGGAATTTTCCTTCCCTGGATTTGGCCTGTTTGGCAAAGATATCTAAAATCAACTGGGTCCGGTCAATGACCTTCATTTCCACAAAATCGGTAATGGACCGGATCTGAGACGGGGTCAGCTCCCGGTCGAATACCAGCAGTGTGGCATGGTTCTGGATAGCGCGAATGACCAGAGAGGACAGCTTGCCTTTACCCACCACAAATTTGGGATCAATGCGTTTTCTTTGCTGGATGGCGGTACCGGTCACAGTGATTTGGCTGGTTTTGCACAATTCCCTGAGTTCGTCCATGGACGCGTGAGCCGCATCGGCATCCTGGGTGATCGCATTGATCAGAAACGCATTTTCCAGGCCTGAGGCGGGTTTGTGCAGGGCGTTTTTTCTGGACAGCTCCGCTTCCAGGGCCAGAATGCGGGTCAGGCAGTCATTGTTCAGATCAGACACCGTGGCAGGCGGCAGAACCTGATACGGCTCCTGTGTTTCATCCGGAAGCACATGACCTGAATAAACCGGACCCGGCCGGCCGTCCGATGTCAGGCACACGGCCGTGATGAAATCCAGGCGGAGCAGGGCCAGGTCGGTCAGGTCATCCCGGGTCAGAGGCTCGTCCTTTAAATGGGTATGCACGCACCGCAAGCCTTTGAGGCGTCCCGGAATGGCCATATGATCCGGGGTCACCGGAATGACGATGCGATGGGGCTCTCCTGCGATGACACAGACGATTTTTCCGTTCCGGTCCACCAGCACGCCGGTCTGGCGGCGGATTTCATGACTGATCTCAACCAGTTCCACGGCAATGTCCGGGCTGATGATATATTCCGGGGAGGATTTCAGGTTATACAGGTTTTCAATGCGTTTGAGCTGGGTATTGCGGAGGCCTGCCAGATTGCCGTAGACTTGTTTGTTCATTGAAATTCCTGAAAACTGTCCGGTGCCAGTTCTTCAAACCGGGTATATTGACCGTGAAAATGCATCAGCGCCGTACCGATGGCGCCGTTCCTGTTTTTGGCCACAATGATTTCAGCCGTCCCTTTTTTGGGGTTGTCCGGTTCTTTGTTGTAGACTTCATCCCGATAGATGAATGCGACAATATCCGCATCCTGTTCCAGGGCCCCGGACTCTCTGAGATCCGACATCATGGGGCGTTTGTCGCTTCTTTGTTCCAGCATCCGGTTGAGCTGGGACAAGGCCATGACCGGAATGTTCAGTTCCTTGGCCAGCGATTTAAGGCCCCGGGAGATTTCCGCGATTTCAAGATCCCGCCGTTCGGAATGAAACGGCGCTTTCATCAATTGCAGGTAATCGATAACGACCAGCCCGAGCTCCCCGTGTTTTTGAAACAGTTTTCTGGCTTTGGCCCGGACATCCATGACCGAGATATTGGGGGTGTCATCGATGAAAATCGGTATTTCATTGAGCATGCTGGCGGCATCCGTGACATTCTGCCAGTCTTCCTGGCTGATGAATCCGGTGCGCAGCCGGTTGGAATCGATGCGGGCCTCAGAGGTCAGCAGCCGCATGGAAAGCTGTTCATTGGACATTTCAAGGGAAAAGACCGCCACCGGCTTTTGTTCTTCCATGGCCACGTTTCGGGCGATGTTCAGGGCAAACGCGGTTTTCCCCATGCTCGGCCGGGCCGCCAGGATGATGAGATCCGATTTCTGAAGTCCGGACGTGATTTTGTTCAATCGCATATAACCGGTGGAAAGACCGGACAGACCCCCGTCTTTACCCTGCTGGTCCTCCAGGTGGTCAATGTTTAAATTGATCAGTTCTCCCAGGGGTCTGAACGCGCCCCCGGATTTTTTTTCAGATATCTGAAAAATGGTGGATTCGGCAAAATCAATGGTCTCTATCACATCGTTTTTGTCTTCCAGGCATCGCTGGATGATTTTTGATGCCGCATCGATCATGGTCCGCAGCGAGGCCTTGCCCTGAATGATCCGGGCGTAATGCACGGCATTGACCGCCACGGGTGCGGCATCGGATATGGAGGCCAGATAGGCGGCCCCGCCGATACTTTCCAGCTCGTCTTTTTTTTTCAGGGCATGGGCCACCGTGACCAGGTCTGCCGGTTCTTCCTGGGACACCAGATCCATGATGACCCGGAATATCTTTTTATGGGCCCCTTTGTAAAAGTCTTCCGGTTTCAGGATTTCAGTGATGTCATACAGCACATCATTGTTGATGAAAATCGCGCTTAACAGCGAGGCTTCCGCATCCAGATCATGGGGCGGGGTCCGGTCAAGCAAAGGGTCTGTTTTTCTGGATCGGTTCTGGGGCACGGGGGTTCCAGCAGATTGCGTGTCTGAACGGCCCGGGAAATCGATCTTCCGGCCCGTTCAGACAAAGGTTGTTTAATTGTCCTGTTTTTCTTCGGCTTCAACGATCACGGTGATTTCAGGTTCCACATCCTTGTAGAGCCGGACGGGGACTTTGTATTCACCGGTTTCCTTGATGGGTTCCGCCAGAAGAATGGCGCGGCGTTCCACCACGATATCCTGGCTGTTCAGGGATTCCTTGATGTCGTGGGTGGTGATGGATCCGTAAAGATAGATCTCTTCGCGGACCTTGGCTTTGAGCTTGCAGACCACGCCTTTGATTTTTTCAGCCATTTCCTCGGCCAGTTTTTTCTCTTTGGCAATCTGGAGTTCCAGCTTGGCCCGGGCCTGTTCCATGACCCGTCGGTTCTGGGGTGTGGCAATCATGGCTTTTCCCTGGGGAAGCAGGTAATTGCGGCCGTATCCCGGTGCCACTTCGCACTCCGTGCCTGCAATCCCCAAGGTATCAATGGTTTCTTTCAATATGACTTTCATGTAAAACCTCCAAAAAGGGTCAGCCTGTTTTGCATGGGCTGAAGGGTTTTTTTTATCATTTTTCCTGTATTTCCAGTTTTCTGAAATTGATCCAGTTGTCAAAAAAACCCAGACCGATGACCAGAATGAGAAAATAGATCTGTACGGCAATCAGGCCGTAACAGAAAACCTTCAGAAAGGTCGGGGATTCTTTTTTCTGGAAATAAAATGATATAACAGCAATTCCTTGAAAAAAATAAATCAGCATTAAAATGATCAGACAGTTGATGCCCACGTATTTGACAGGTCCCACCGGCAAAATCAGAAGCACACCGAAACCGATGACGGTCCAGACCAGCGGATCCGGTGCTTTGAACCGGTTCAGCGCTTCCATGTTTTTCAACCGGATGCCGATCCGGGCCAGCAGCCTTTTGATGATCAGGACATTGAGCCAGACCGTGGTCATGTATGACACAATGAACATCCCGGGCATGACAACCAGAAAAGCGGTATTCAGGGCATCGATCTGGGGTTTTTCAATCCCCATGTCCGTGTATAGTTCCGAAGTCAGCTCCAGGTACTGGGAAATGTAAGCATGAACCATTTCCCCGATCCCCTGGGACTGGAAAACGGCATACACCCCGAAGGCACCTGCACACACGCCAAGCACACCCGATACGGTGAACAGCATGGTTTTTTCAATACCGCACTGGCGTTCAATGCATTCTCCCAGAAACAAACCGGTCATGAGCAAAGCGCCGAAATACAGGGTATCAAAGGCAAGGCCCCGGCTCATCACCAGAAGCACCAGAAAACTGATGCATGCAATGATACTGCCGCTGTTTCTGCCCAGCTTGAGACGAAAATACAGCACAGGCAGGGGCAGCAGCAGTAACGCAAACACCCCCAGCAAAGGGAACGTGTAGCTGACGGCAAAAATCAGGATACACAGACAAATTCCCAGAACTATATCCTTGATGGCGGATGGATGCGCGATGATGGGGGACACCTTGTATGACTCCGGCTGTCTGATCAGTTCTATTGCGGGGGTCTGCCCACAAACGGAAGCAAAGCAATCTGCCGGGCCTGTTTAATGGCCAGAGACAGTTTGCGCTGATGCTTGGCACAGGTGCCTGTGATTCGCCGGGGAATGATTTTTCCCCGTTCCGTAATGAACTGTTTTAACGTTTTGGCGTTTTTGTAATCGATTACCATGTCGTTGTCCACACAGAAACGGCATATTTTGCGACGCTGGTAAAATCTGTTTTTGGCACCGCCTCTTTGGGCCTGGTCTTTATACATAATCAGTATCCTTTCTAACTAAATTCAATTCTGATCGTCTGTGACGGTTTCATCGGATTTTTCAGATGCGTCATCCGCATCCGGGGCATCGGTTTCTTTGTCTGTTTCAACATCAGACGTCTCTTCAGCATCCTGGGGTGCTGCGGATTCAGCCCGTGCCAATTCGGCATCCTGGGCCTCTTTGGCCAGAGATTCCGCAGTCTCATCCGTGGAAACAAGGATGGTCATGTATTTCATGACATCGTCACTGAGTTTCAGATTTCTTTCAAGTTCCTTGACCAGGTCTCCGGTGCCGCCATAGGTCAGGCAGACATAGTGGCCCCGCAGTTTTTTATTGATTTCATAGGCCAGTTTTTTGCTGCCCCAGTCATCAACATACAAAACAATACCATTTTCTCTGGCAATGATATTTCTGACTTTATCAAGCAGGTCGGTGCGTGATTGATCCTGAAGATCAGGGTCAGAAATAATGACGGTTTCGTACTTCCTCATTTCATCTCCTTGCGGATATAAAGCCCCGGATGTGTCCGGAGCAAGGATTAAGATAAATCAACACCTGCCATTCAGGCGTTATCAAAACTATTTTATATATCATTGAGCGGGGTGTGGGTCAAGTTAAATTACGGTTTCAACGATCATCTGGGGGGTATTTGCCTTGAATTTGTTCA
>CALGAJ010000365.1 GCA_937951975.1 uncultured Desulfotignum sp. | reverse complement strand
TACGGTTTTGGACAATCAGGCAATTATTGAAAACGATCAGGCTATCTGTCTGTTTATCGGCTGCTGTATATTATAGACAAATGAATGTCCTGCAATCGATCGAAGCATCCATGAACGAAAGGAAAAGAAAATAATGGAAATTAAACGAAACGGAACACAGGCTTCGATGCCGGGTCCGGATGACTGGTTTACCGGAAATGTACGCATCGATCCTTTGTTTCTGACGGCAGATGAACCGGCCCGTACCACCGGGGCCAGTGTCACATTTGAACCGGGTGCCCGGACCGCCTGGCATACCCATCCCCTGGGACAGACCCTGATTGTTACAGCAGGCTGCGGAAGAGTCCAGCGGGAAGGTGGATCAATTGAAGAGATCCGCCCCGGAGATGTGGTCTGGTTTCCGCCGGGCGAAAAACACTGGCATGGGGCATCCGCCAATACAGCAATGACCCATATTGCCATCCAGGAATCCCTTGACGGCAGCAGTGTGGCCTGGCTGGAACATGTCAGTGATGCGCAGTACGGCAGTTAATGTCCAAATAAAAAAAATCAAATATGATGAGGTGTAAAAAATGAAAAGAATCTCAAGATTTCCCCGCGGTTTTCTCACATTCGCAGCTGTTTTGGTTTCTGTCCTGTCCATTGTCAGTGTCTGCCTGGCGGCAGATGACCAGGCGTGGGACAAGACGTTTGCAAAAAGTGATAAGGTGATCCATGAAAAAGTATCCTATCCGAACAGGTACGGACTAAAGATAGCGGCTGATATGTACCTGCCCAAAGAGATAGACAAATCCAAAAAGTATGCAGCCATTCTCGTTGGCACCCCCTATGGTGGTGTCAAAGAACAGGGGGCCGGCATCTACGCCCAGACCCTGGCGGAGCGGGGTTTTGTGACTATCGCCTTTGACGAATCCTATAACGGCGAGAGCAGCGGTGAACCCAGGCACGTTTCTTCCCCGGATATCTTTGTGGAGGATTTCAGTGCAGGCGTGGATTTTCTGGGGACACGTCCCTTTGTGGACAGAAATAAAATCGGGGTGATCGGTATCTGCGGCAGCGGCGGTTTTTCTCTGACGGCAGCGCAGGTGGACCACAGGATCAAAGCGGTTGTCACGGCCAGCATGTACGACATGAGCCGGGTCATTCGCAAAGGCTGGAAGGACAGCATGTCCGCTGAACAGCGCAGCCAAACCCTTGATCAGCTGGGAGAGCAGCGCTGGAAAGATTTCCAAAGTGGTAGTCCTTTTCTGCCTCAAGGATTTCCTTCAGAGCCGGCTGATTCAATTCCGGAAGGTTTGGATCCCATCTCAAGCGAATTCTGGGAATATTACGCCATGCCCCGGGGGCACCATCCCAGATCACATGGCCCGTTTACAGCAACCAGCAACATGGCATTTATGAATTTTCCCTTGATGAATTACATAACTGCCATTTCACCAAGACCGGTTCTGTTCATCATGGGAGAGAATGCTCATTCAAGATATTTTACTGAGGATGCCTATGAAATGGCTGCCGAACCCAAGGAACTTTATATCGTTACGGGTGCCAGACATATTGATCTGTATGACCGGACGGACATGATCCCGTTTGACAAGCTGGAAGCATTCTTTACGGAAAATCTTTGAATCCAGGTGTCAGCCGGATGAATAATGAGGATGGAGTCACGGAAGCCAGGCCCGGGTCCTGCGATGTTGAATTGTTGCAATGGTTGCTTTCACCGGTTTCAGTGAACTTAATGGCCAATTTATTACCGCGAGAAAATGATTTTTTCATCGCACTACAAAAAAGAAGGAGTAAGACCATGAAAAAAATTGTATTGACATTCACTTTCGTGATGCTTTCCGTATCCCTACTCTTTGCCGGCACTGAAAGCGGCGGGGAGTCACAGACGGTCTATCCGGCTGGTTCCCAGGATTCCTTCAAGGGACCCCAGGATCTTTTTACCGGTCAGGTCCAGGTGGATATGCTTTTCCCCGCCAATGAGACCGCTCACTACTCAGGCGCTTACGTCACATTCCAGCCCGGTGCCAGGACCGCATGGCACCTCCACCCGGCCGGCCAGCACATGGTCGTGACCTCCGGTACCGGCCTGACCGGCACCCGGGACGGAAAGGTCGTTGAGATCAAGACAGGGGACGCTGTCTGGTGCCCGCCTGACATTGATCACTGGCACGGGGCCACACCGGATTCCCCCATGACACACCTGGTCCTGACCGGTGTCCTTGACGGCCAGAATGTTATCTGGAAAGAAAAGGTCACCGATAAGCAATATCTCGGCAATTAAGGAGGATGGTATGAAAATTACTGTATTATTAACCGTATTGATTATGTTTACCGCACTTGTTCCCGGCCTGGCCATCGGATCCGGCGGTGCGCTCACCCTGAGGCAGCAGAACATTGTTCCCATTGCTGCCTTTACCGCCGGCGGAGAGCTGGACCGCCTTGTGCATGCCCTGAACAAGGGGCTTGATGACGGCCTGAGCATCAATGAAATCAAGGAAGTCATGGTTCACCTGTACGCCTATGCGGGATTTCCCCGCAGCCTGAACGCACTGAATACGTTTATGAAGGTGGTGGACGAGCGGAAGGCCAGGGGCATTGAAGATGTTCAAGGCAAAACCGCCAGCCCGGTTCCCGCAGACTTAGACAGGGATGAATACGGGGCCAGGGTAAGGGCAATGCTGGCCGGACGGGAAACCGACATCTCCGGTGCGGCATGGCAAAAATTTTCCCCGGCCATTGACACCTTTTTGAAAGAACATCTCTTTGCAGATATCTTTGTCCGGGATGTGATCAGTTATCAGGACAGGGAGCTCGCTACCATTGCCGCCCTTTCCAATATGGACGGTACCGAAGGGCAACTTGGCTTTCATTTCGGGGCTGCGATGAATACCGGGCTGACCCGGGCACAGGTCGAAGATTTCGTTTCCGTACTCGGCGCCCGTGTCGGAAAGGAACGGGCTGACAGCGCCGGATCGATCCTGACCCAGGTCCTGAGCAAGAGACAACAATAGAGGGTCTGCAGGGAGGGGTGCCCTGTTGCGGCCCTCTCCCTGCAAAAACCGTTTGGATGGCACCAGGGAGGGAAAAATGGATAACGAACTGTCACGCCGGGGGTTTATCAAGAAGACCGCCCTGGCGGTTGCTGCCGCTGCCTTGTCGGATCTGTCCATGATCGCAGGGGCAGAAGATTATGAGACCTTTGCAGCTCTGGCCGCAGAACCGGCAGGTGCGGTCTCCCACGTCAGTGTAAAGCTCTGGCCCGGAAGATCGCAACAAACCCTGCAGCGGCTTGCAGACGCCATCACCGACGATGTGGTCAATATTATCGGCTGCGGTGAATCCTCCGTTTCCGTGGCCATCCAGGAAGTCGACCCTGAGGACTGGAAAGAAGAGGTCTATGATCCGCTGATTCAAGGGAAAAAGGATGCGCTGTTTAAAAAACCGGGATATGCCATGTAAAGCCAGGGACAGATTATCAATGGAAATCAGATTGTTGACAATATTGGGATATCTTCTGGTAATCGCCATCTGTCTGTCGCTGACTGCCTGTATTTTTTTTCATCAGGCAAAGTTTGGCAAACCTCCCAAGGGAAATCGTCTTGACCGGATTCAGGCATCTGTCAATTTCAGGAATGGGAAATTTCATAATCAAATACCCACGCCAAAATTCACAGAAGATGGAGGCTTGGTTTCAGTGATTTGGAGCGGAATTTTTGACAGAGCCGAGCGGCTGAAACCGGATTCTCCCATACCGGCTGTAAAGACAGACTTAAAGGCCCTGGCTGCCTCTGGCAGGGATGCGGTGGTATGGCTGGGCCACTCCTCCTGGTTTATTCAGGTGCGAGGGCAGCGGATTCTGGTTGATCCGGTCTTGAGTGATTATGCCGCTCCCTTTTCCTTTTTGAACAAAGCATTTCCCGGCACCAATATATATGAGGCGGAGGATATGCCCGAAATCGACTGTGTGTTGATTTCCCATGATCACTGGGATCACCTGGACTACCCGACGATGATGGCCCTTCAATCAAAGGTCAAACAGGTCATTTGTCCTCTGGGGATCGGTGCCTGTTTCGAACACTGGGGATATCCCAAAGAAAAAATCCATGAAGGGGACTGGTACGACAGAATCGTCCCGGCAGAGGATCTCATTGTCCACGTGATGCCGGCGCGGCATTATTCAGGCCGGCTGTTCAGGGAAAATCAGACACTCTGGGCCGGGTTTGTCCTTGAAACGCCTGACCAAAAAATATTCTACAGCGGAGACAGCGGTTACGGGCCCCATTTTCTTGATATTGGGAAAGCATTTAACGGGTTTGACCTGGCACTGCTGGATTGCGGTCAGTATGATCCGCGCTGGGCAAATATCCACATGACCCCGGAAGAGGCATCCCGGGCAGCCATGGATCTGGGTGCCAAATCAATGATTCCCGCCCATGTCGGCCGCTTCGCCATCGCCCGTCATCCGTGGGACGAACCTTTTAAACGGCTGACAAAGGCAGACCGGGACACCCCATACCGGCCCCTTACCCCAAAAATTGGAGAACCGGTGATTCTGAACGGCAGGCAGTCACAATTTTCCAGCTGGTGGCTGGCAGATGATAAATTTTAAATAATGGACAATCAGGTAATAATTGAGCACCATCAGGCTACCGTTCAGATGGAAAAGTCTGTTATAAAGACAATCAGGCAAAAATAGACCAACTTTACAAGGAGATATCATGAAGGATTTCACTTTTTACAACCCCACAAGAATTGAATTCGGCAAGGGCAGGGAAAACCATATCGGGCAGTATGTCAAAGAATTCGGCATCAACCGTGTGCTGATCCTGCACGGATCAGACCGGATTAAAAAAGATGGATTGTTCGACCGCGTCACCGCATCGCTTAAGGAACAGGGCATCGGTTTTGAAGCCATGGGCGGCGTGATCAGCAATCCATTGATCAGCCGTGTGCGGGATGCCATCGAAGTCGTCAAACAAACCGGTCTGCAGGGGATTCTGGCGGTCGGCGGGGGGTCGGTTCTGGATTCTGCCAAGGCGGTGGCGGCAGGGGCAACATATGACGGTGACGTGTGGGACTTTTTTGTCGGCAAAGCGGAAGTCAAAGAAGCGCTTCCTGTTTTCTCTGTCATGACCCTGGCGGCCACCGGCAGCGAAATGAACCCCTTTGGGGTGGTGACCAACAGCGAAACCCGGCAGAAATATCCCATCGGGTCTCCGCTTCTTTTCCCGAAAGTGTCCGTCATCAACCCTGAACTGATGGCCACCGTGACACAAACGTATCTGGCCTATTCCGCAGTCGATATTTTCTCCCACTGTCTGGATCTGTATTTTACGGCACGTTACCTGCCGGGCTACACGGCAGCCCTGATCGAAAATATCATGAAAACGGTGATGCGGACCACCGATGTGCTGATAAAAGACCCGGGTGATTATGACGCACGGGGGGAATTTGCCTGGGCCGCCATTATGGCCCTGAACGGCAACACCTTTGCCGGTGTCGAGGGTAACACCTATGACACCCACATGATCGAACACGCCATGGGCGCGCTTTATAACGTCCCGCACGGTGCCGGTCTTGCCGTGGTCCTGCCGGCATGGATGAAGGAGATCAAAGACCGCATGCCGGAACGGTTTGAGCGGTTTGCAGAAAAACTGTTCGACATTACCGACAGTGATGAGGGCATTGCCAGACTGACCCGGTGGTTCAGCGCGATCGGAGCGCCGGTCACCTTTGAACAGGCAGGTCTTGCTGAAGATACGGTCGATCCCATTGCCGAAAATGCATTTGACAACGCCAGGCTCTGGGGGATGGAACAGATGTACCCCAAAGAGAGGATTGCCGGGATTCTCAAGCTGGCCGTCAGATAAAACCGGCAGAAGTAAACAGTCACAACTTTTTGGAGGAATGCAATGCAACGGATTTTAACGGTTCTAATTGCCGGATTGATTATCGGATCATCCGGTACCCAGGCTCAGGGACTGCCTTTATCGGATATGCAGGTTAAAATCACATCCAAAGGCCATACGGCAACATTCCGACTGTATGACACCGTTGCCGCAAAAGAATTTTATGACCAGCTGCCCCTCCGCCTGGAACTGACCAATTTCCGGGATGCCCAGTGGATGTTCTATCCGCCTGAAAAGCTGAACGTGAAGGCAGAGGAGGCATATCATGACGGAAAAAAAGGAGAACTGAGTTACTATGCCCCCTGGGGGGATGTATTCATGCTCTACAGGGATTTTTATGCAGGGGATGAGATGCACCGCCTGGGTGTCAATGTAACCGGAATCGAGGAGATTGCGAAAATGTCAGGAAATGCCAAAATTGAAAAAAACGAAAAACATGCTTCCGGAAACCTGACGAAAACGATGATAACCGTTTCTGCAAACGGAAAATCCACCGTATTTCAGCTGAACGACAGTCCAGCTGCCAGGAAATTGTATGAACAGCTGCCGTTAACCGTCAAAGTGGAAAATCATGGCGGCAATGAAAAAATATTCTATCCGCCGGAAAAACTGAATACAGCTGCCACCCCCAAGGCGGATGCGGTGGCTGGAACCCTTGCCTACTATGTGCCCTGGGGGGACGTGGTAATGTTCTACGGCAGGTTCGGTTCTGCCCCGGGATTGTATGAACTGGGGCATGCCATATCGGGAAGCGGGCATATCAAAGGTTTGTCAGGTACAATACGGGTCGAAGCAGGAAGTGGTCAGTAAACTTGTTTCAGGAAGAAGATTTTCATTATTATGAATCCTTATGCGCTGCCTCCGATTGTCGCTTTCGCCCTCCTGCTGGTGCTGAGCCTTGCCGTGATTTTTCAGAACGCGCGGGATGTGAACAACCGGCTTCTTTTCGCCCTGTGTTTGGGTATGGCCCTGGCCAATGGTTCAAGTGGGATGTTGCATCTGTCATCGGGCGAAACGCAGGCCATTTTCTGGAACAAATGGCCCTATTTTTTCGGTGTTGCCAGTTTTATTGTAGAGCTTGAATACATTCTTCAGATCTCCGGCCGTCAGAACCGCCTGAAAGAGCTTTTTCTCCGGGTACCGATTGGCCTTCACAGATGGGTCATTTACGTGGGTGTCTTTTTTACCTTGATGGCTCTGATTTTTACGGATCTGCTGATCGCCCCACCGGAATATTTTTCACCCACCGGATGGGAGCATGGATACGGTCCGCTTTTCATCCCATATATCGGTTTCAATCTCTACCTGATGGTGTGCAGCCTTCTTGTTTTGTACAGGGGAGTTGCATCAACGCCTGATCCGATAAAAAAAAGAATTCGAAAAATTACCTTTGCGGCGTTTTTGGGGTTTGATATTTATGGGTTTCTTGTCGGCGTGTTTTTGCCGTTTGCCGGTTTACAGGTACACAGTCTCTACTCTATCGGGCCGATTTATATGTGTCTTCTGATGACCTACGGGTTGATGCGAATGCAATGGGATACCATAAAAGATCTCAAAAACGGGCTGGAAGAAACCGTCGCGTTACGGACACAGGCCTTGAAAAATGCCAATCAAAGGCTTCAGGAGGCACAGATTCAGATATCGAAGTACATCGACCCCCCATGTGGCCGAGAAGATCTTCAAGGGAGAATTTACAGCTGAACTGTCTCACCAGCGCAAAAAACTGACCCTTTTCTTTTCCGACATCCACGGATTTACCCGGTTTTCAGATACGTTTGATCCTGAGGATGTCGCCAGGCTGCTGAATGAATATCTCGGAGAAATGGCTCATATCGTCCGCAAATGGGGAGGAACCATTCCCCAGTTCACAGGCGACAGTATTTACGCCATATTCGGGGCGCCGGACACAAAGGGAGAACGTGAAGATGCCTTATCCTGTCTGCATATGGCGGTTGAAATGCAACAGAGAATGAAAACATTGCAGGAAAAATGGTGGAATCTTGGTATCCAGTCTCCGTTCAAAATCCGATGCGGTATTCACACCGGTATGGCAAACGTCGGTAATTACGGATCTGAAGGGTTTATGGAATATTCCGCCATAGGTCTGAACACAAATCTGGCGTCACGCCTGGAAGAGGCCTGTGATCCCGGAGAGATATACCTTTCCCATGCCACATGGGCACTGGTTAAAAATGGAATCCCCTGTGAGGAGATTGGGGCAATTGAAGCCAAGGGATTTCATCACCCCATACAAACCTATCGCGTTTTGCAAAATGAGATCGAATACAATGCCATCTGACTTCACAGCCGGTTTCTGAAAAAAAACTGATCATATTCCCAGATACCTCACCCGCCGGGTCCATTCCTGCTGCTGCATGTGCCGGTGAAACCGGTCGAGAAAGATCGTTTCCAGTGCGGTCATGGCCTTGCCCTGAAGCCGCATCATGGAGATCCGGTTCATGATATGCGGCTGATCCGTGGTAATCGGTATGATCTCACCCTTGTCGATCAGATCCGCCACCCAGTATCCATCGGCCAGGCCAAGTCCCATGTGATTTTTCAGCCACAGTATCGAGGTGGGCATGTTCTGTGCGGTGAACTGGATATTCAAATCGGCCGGAATGCGGTCAAAATGGTGCTTGAACCAGCTTTTCAGTTCCAGCCCGTAATCCTCATACGTCCCATACGCGCATTTTTTCAGTTTCTGATAGGAATGATCGCCGTTGACATGGATATCGTAATATTGTCTGGAGCACACCATCAGGCACTCGACTTCAAACATCGTTTGCGCCGTATATGCCGATAAATTTCCGATCAACTGCCCTTTTTCCGTGGAACTGAAAAGATCGATAAAGGCCATGTCAATTCGTCCATCGTAGAGCTGTTTTAACAGTTCCGGGGGGTTTCCGCTGTGCAGCGATATCTTTACGGCCGGATATGATTTTTGAAACGCGGCCAGAAACGGCAGGAAAAAATTGCGGCTGAACTCCATGGGTCCGCCGATTTTGATATGCCCCACCGGTTTTTCATGGCGGTCACAGATAGATTGCACACCAATGCTCAGATTATCCACAAAGGCCGACACGATCGTATACAGATTGTGTGCCCCGGTTGTCGGGAGCATTTTTTTATGCAGACGGGTAAACAGCGGCACACCGATTTCATTTTCCAGCTTTTGCAGATGCTGGCTGACCCCGGACTGGGTCAGGCACAGTTCCTCTGCCGCTGCAACGACACTCCCCGTCCGGTAGATATGATAAAATACTTTTAATCGGTTAAAATCCGGAAGCATTATTTAAACTGATCCTTATCTGTGTTTTAAATAATTTTACTAATCTTACATGATCGCTATATTGATCTCAAGGATTAAATATCCGCATCATCAAAAACAGATTGATAAAAGGTGGTCAGGATAACTTCAACTATACGGTTAAAGGAAAATTCAAATGATGACGAAGCGCACCGGTTTCCAAAGAGATCTGACAAAGAAAGATCTCATTAAAATCCTGGAAAAGATAGATTCGGAAAGAAACACAGAAATCCTGAAAGGCTATTCTTTTATAGAGGAAGGTCCTGGTGAGGAAGTATTCAAAATTGACAGAGCGAAACAAATTTGAAAAGGAGAAACCATGACTATCGATTACACATCCATTGTGTGTCGCGCTTGAAAATCAGATAATATGGTTTGCTTTGGGTTCAGGTTTGATGTAAACCTGACAAAAAACAACGCTGACCTGAAGGCCAAAAGAATGCAGGAAATACAATGAAAAAAAGCAGCCATTATCTGTGAACAATGATACCTATGAGCAGAAATGCGGGGTCTGCCACATGTCTGCGGATCAGGGCGACTATGATGATGACTATGTTGTCATTCCGGGGAAGTGA
>CALGAJ010000364.1 GCA_937951975.1 uncultured Desulfotignum sp. | reverse complement strand
CAGCCCGGATGCCCGCGGCGGCAGCAAGGATACCTGGTGCTTCTCCCATGAACCGGTCCGGTTTGAAAGCATGATGCACCATTTTACGGACAGTCTGGAGATTCACAGAGACAGCGATCTTCCCAGCCGGGTGGCGGACAACATGCTCTGGCTGGGACGGTATGTGGAACGGACCGAAGGCGTGCTCCGGGTGCTCAGAAGCGTTCTCAACCGCCTGAACAGTGAAACCCGCCTGGACATTATTCAGGAGTTTCCATTCCTGCTCCGGGTCATGGCCAGCCTTGAGATTGTGTCTGCCTCATTTGCAGATCCGGATGCCGCCTATGACATAAAAACCATTGAGACCGAACTGATGGCGGCCATGTTCAGCAGCCGTCTTCCCGGCAGTCTCAGGAATCTGATGCATCATGTCAAACGGGTGGCCGCCAGTGTGAGAGACCGGCTTTCCAATGATTCATGGCATGTCCTGGGACGGATGGAACTGGACCTGGCACGGGTGTTTTCCCACAAAAACAATCAGATCAGTGATGCCCAGGAACTGGTCAGTGAAATGATCCTCACCATATCGGCATTTGCCGGGCTTGCCCTGGAAAGCATGACCCGGGGCATGGGATGGCGGTTCATGGACATGGGGCGGCGCCTGGAACGGTCCAACTACACCATTACCCTGCTCCAGAGCCTGTTCCCGTCCCGGGAAAATGCGTTTCGATCCGGTACCACATCCCGGAGCCATGATCTGGAGGCGCTGCTGGAGGTGGCGGACAGCACCATTACCTACCACACCCGGTACCGGACCATTCTCAGAAAAGAACCGATTGTCGATCTGCTCCTGCTGGATGAGCTGAACCCCAGATCCACAGGGTTTCAGATGGCCAGGCTTTCCGAGCATGTGGAGGCGCTTCCCGGAAACACCCTGCGCCCATTCCGGACCAGAGAGGAGAAGATCGTCCTGGATCTGACCACACAGCTGCGCCTCACCGACATTTCCCATCTCATGGAAATGAACCCGGCCGGGGAGCTGTCCCGGCTTTGCCCGCTTCTGAAACGCCTGAAAAAAGGGATCCAGTCCCTGGGGGACCAGATCACCCAGCACTATCTGAGCCGCATCGAGACCGAACAGCAGATGCGCATCTCCCTTGATGCGGAAACGTTTGATGATGCCGCTGCCCTGGAAGAAGTCCGTGTGAAACAAAGCCCCCGTCGTGGATGGCAGGTCCCATGAAATATCAGGTGTCCCATGTCACCCGGTATCAGTACAGGGAAACCGCGTCCCTTTCCCATAACGAGCTGTTCCTGACACCCAGGCAGACACCGGCCCAGCGCTGCACGGACCATACCCTTACCCTTTCGCCCACCCCGTCGGCCATGTCCCGGCACACGGATTATTTCGGCAACTCTGTGACCGCCACCACGGTTCAGGTGCCCCATGCCCTGTTTGAAATAACGGCCAGAAGCCGGGTGGAACTCCATCCGCCTCCCGCGCCCGTACCTGAACAGACCGCCCCCTGGGAACAGGTCATGGCCGCGGTCCGCCGGCATGCCACCCCGGAGGACCTGGATGCGTTTCAGTATGTGTTTCCCTCTCCCATGATTCCGGTATCAGGGGATATGGCCCGGTGGGCCGGTGACCTGTTCCCCCCTGGAGAACCGTTTCTAAGGGGGGCTTCCCGTTTGATGGAGCGGATTTTCACCCGGTTTACATATGATCCCGGCGCCACCTCCACCACCACCCCGGTGGCAGCGGCGTTTGAACTCAAACGGGGGGTGTGCCAGGATTTCGCCCACATCGCCATTGCCTGCCTGCGTTCTTTAGGGCTGCCGGCCCGGTACGTCAGCGGGTATCTCCACACCCAGTCGCCCCCCGGAAAAGACCGGCTCAAGGGAGCGGAAGCCTCCCATGCCTGGTTTGCCGTGTTTCTCCCCGGCACGGGATGGGTGGACCTGGATCCCACCAACAATGTTCTGCCCTTTGACCAGCACCTGACCCTGGCATGGGGCAGGGATTACAGTGATGTCACCCCGGTGAAAGGCACGGTCCTGGGCGGCGGGCGTCATCAGCTCAGTGTGGCCGTGGATATGATCCGCACGGATTGAACGCGTTTCCGGCTTTCAGGACAACAAAATCAGGCATTTGTAAGTAGTTTTACCTATGCATTTTAAGTAGTTTTCCCGGTTGCCTTTTTACATCGCTTTTACTATACAGGGATACAGTCTTGCCTGGCCATCGCTCGACACTCCTGTTACCGACAGAGCGGAGGTGTTTTTCTGTTTTCATCTGAAAAAGGATGCTGATATTTTTGACAGAATGATTGTCGAAATAATAACTATTTTGATGTGATACACAGAACCACACATTATATTGATGGGCCTGAAAATTTTCCTTGACAAAAAGCAACTCATAAGTACAATTGTACTTATGAAAATTATAGCAGACACGAATACTTTTTTGGCAGTCGCCCTTTATGAACCGGAGCGAGAGACAATTATCAGACTTACTGTAGGCCATGATTTAGTGGCACCGGATATACTACCTTTTGAAATTGGAAATGCATTATTCGCAATGCTAAAAAGAAAAAGGATTCAATCGGAAGAATTATTACCAGTATGGGATGTGACGCAGCAAATTCCGGTTGATCTGCGTAGTGTTAATATCCGTGAAGCATTGAAAATAGCATCTCAATTTAATATTTATGCATATGATGCATACTTTATAGTTTGCGCTATTTCGCTACACTGCCCATTAATAACTCTTGACCAGCGTATGATTGAAGTGGCCGGGAGCATGGGTATTAAAATCATGGAGGTGATTTGATGAAAGTTTATACATATTCAGAAGCACGTCAAAAGTTTTCTGCAGTTCTTGATATTGCAAAATCAGAAGAAGTTATCATTAAGCGCCGCGGGGGTGAAACTTTTAAAATTATATTTACCAAATCCCCCAAATCTCCGTTTGATGTCACTGGAATAAAAACAAAGGCAACCACCGAGGACATCCTTGAAGCCGTTAGAGAATCTCGTACAGGGGGTGCCGAACCAGTCACTGGACGGGACCGCGAGTAGCTCAGCCGCCTTATTCAAATACTGTGGCGCGGCCCGTCAGTTCCACCGTTGCCGAGGGTACCATCCCCTGGCCGTTCGGCTCGAAGGGGTTCACACTCCCTGTCAAGCGCAATGCAAAGGAGCTGGAACATGTCGATAAAAATCAAGCGAGCCTATGACAGTCCTTCATCTGATGACGGCTACCGTGTTCTTGTTGATAGACTATGGCCACGTGGCGTGTCAAAAGCCGATGCAAAACTTGACGATTGGTTGAAGGCAATCGCCCCCTCGGATGAACTTCGCAAGTGGTACCATAAAGATTCATCGCGCTGGGGGGAATTTCGGAGAAAATATCTGTCCGAGCTCAAAGAACACCGGGAAATTATCCGCCCACTGGCTCAAAAGGCCGGCAGAGAAAAAGTGACGCTCGTATATTCAGCTGTCGACAAAGAGCGCAATAATGCGGTTGTGTTGAGACAATACATGGAAATGCTGGGACGATCATGACAATGGGTGGTCATTTAACAGAAACATCATCGCCTGAGCGGACCGCCGTCATAGTCATGGTCAAATATCCCCGGGCAGGCGCCGTCAAAACACGGCTCGGCCGTCAGACCGGCATGGAAAAAGCGGCGCAACTGTACCGGGAATTTGTCCGGATCATGCTGGAAACCTGCCGTTCAACCGGATACGACACGGTGATCAGCTGCCATCCGGATCATCCGGTTTCCGATTATCAGGAGTGGCTGGGGCCAGGATTTCAGTACATGATGCAGAAGGGGCCGGATCTGGGCCATAAAATGCGGGATGCGTTTGAACAGGCCTTCACACTCGGATATGACCGGGTGATCCTGACCGGAAGCGACCTGCCCCATCTGCCGGGAGCCGTGATTGTGGAGGCGGCAAAAAAGACCGTAACATGTGATGTGGTGATCGGACCGGCCCTGGACGGGGGATACTACCTGGTGGCCATGACAAAGGAACGGTTCTGTCCCGGCATGTTTGATGATATTTCCTGGAGCACGGCAGATGTGCTGGACATGACCCTGGAGAGACTGACAGCCGGACAGCGCGAATTCTGCCTGCTCAAACCCCTCAGAGACATCGACATTCTGGCGGATTTGCGGGCCGTGTCAGCGGAAACCGGGCTGGTTTTTGAGGTGTCAGACAAATGAAAATAAACAGGGCCGTCAAAGAGAAGGGCATTTCTGTGATTGTACCGGTTTTCCGGGAAGCGGAAACCATTAACGCTTTCCTTGAAACCGTGCAGAAAATTTTTCCTGCCCCTGCCCATGAAATCATCGTGGTGGACGGCAGCCCGGAAAGGGAGACACTTGCGGCGATCCGACTGCCGCAGATCCGGAGAGCCGGATCCGGCAAAGGCCGGGCCAGGCAGATGAACCGGGGCGCGGCCATGGCAAAGGGGACGATTCTGCTGTTTCTGCATGCCGATACCCGGCTGCCCGGCAATGCGGCGGATGTGATCACCCATTTGCTCTTCAGAGATCCGGACCTGGCGGGCGGGGCGTTTTCTCTGGGAATCGACGATGACCGCCTCCCTTTGAAGGTTATTGAATCGTCGGCCAATCTCAGGTCCCGGCTGACCCGGGTGCCCTACGGCGATCAGAGCATTTTTTTGAGAAAAGTCAATTTTGACCGGCTGGGTGGATTCAAGGAGATCCCGATCATGGAGGATCTGGAGCTGATGACCCGGATCAGACAACAGGGCGGACGTATCCATATCCTGAAACAGAAATCAATGACTTCCTCCCGTCGCTGGAAAAAAGAGGGCATCCTGGTCTGTACCCTCCGTAACTGGCTGATCCGGCTGCTGTATCATCTGGGGATTCCAGCGGACAGACTGGCAGCATTTTACAGGTAAAAGGCTGTGCCTGGGGATGAAACCGGTTCACGCCGGCAGGTCAGTGCTTGACGAAAAGACAGAATCCTTGTTAAAAAAGGAAGACATGACCTCCTGAAGGATAGTGACTATGGCACATCTCACCCACAGATCCGGATACGACAGGCTGGTGGAACGGCTGAACCGGTTCCCCCAGGGCGCCCCGCCCTCGGATCTTCTGAATAAGATTTTAGGACTGCTTTTCAGTGAGCCTGAAGCCCACCTGGTCTCACTTCTTCCGATCCGGCCGTTCAATGTGCAGAAAGCGGCAACTGCATGGCAGATGACACCCGGCCGGGCCAAAAAGATCCTCGACCGCCTGGCTTCCCGGGCGATTCTGCTGGACATTGACCGGGATGGCGAGACCTTTTATGTGCTGCCCCCGCCCATGGCCGGTTTTTTTGAATTCTCCATGATGCGGGTGAACCGCAGTATCGACCAGAAAGTGCTCAGCGAACTGTTCTACCAGTATTTGAATGTGGAAGAGGATTTTGTCAGGGACCTGTTTACGCTGGGGGAGACCCAGCTGGGAAGGGCCTTTGTTCACGAACCCGCCTTGAGTGCGGACAATGCCCTGCACGTCCTGGATTACGAAAGGGCCTCAGAGGTGATCCGGACCGCATCGCACCGGGGCATCAGCATGTGTTACTGCCGCCATAAAATGCATCATATGAACCGGGCATGCGGTGCCCCCATGGATATCTGCATGACATTCAACACCTCTGCCGCCTCGCTGATCCGGCACGGGTACGCCAGAGAGGTGGACATGTCAGAGGGAATGGACCTGCTCCGGCAGGCCCATGAGTCCGGACTGGTCCAGTTCGGGGAAAATGTGCGTCAGGGCGTCAATTTTATCTGCAACTGCTGCGGGTGCTGCTGCGAGGCCCTGATTGCCGCCCGCAGGTTCGCGATACTCAACCCGGTACATACCACCAATTTCATCCCCAGGGTGGACCGGTCCTGCTGTAACGGCTGCGGCAAGTGTGTCACGGCCTGTCCCGTGGAAGCCATGACCCTGGTGTCAGCCAATGATCCGGAAAAGCCCAGGCGCAAAACAGCAAAACTCGATCCGGAAATATGCCTGGGATGCGGGGTGTGCGTACGCTCATGCCCCGAAAACAGCCTCAGCCTGGAACCGCTGGCCCGGCGGGTCATCACTCCGTTGAACGGGGCGCACAAAGCCGTGGTCATGGCCATCGAGCGTGGCAAACTGCAGCACCTGATATTTGACAACCAGGTGCTGTTCAGCCACCGGGCCATGGCCGCGGTCCTCGGGGTGATCCTCAAGCTGCCCCCGGCCAGGCAGGTGCTGGCCAGCCGACAGTTCAAATCCCGCTATCTCGAGCGCCTGATTCAGCACATGGAAGGGGCGGATCTGATCTGAGC